>JANMTH010000533.1:0-2223 GCA_031390305.1 Thermoflexaceae bacterium | reverse complement strand
CGCTGGGCGAGGGGAGCGATCCAGGCCGGCGGGCGCGGTGATGGGTCGCGCCTGGCGGGGGCCTGGTACTCACTTGTGTAAGTTGGCGTTCGTTGCCGGGCATCTTGCCCTCACCCCCAACCCCTCTCCCAGTGCGCTGGGCGAGGGGAGGAAAGGGTATGCCTCAATGGTCCAGCTCTCGCTTCAGCTCCTCACGGCTGACGAAGTCCCCGGCCTTCATCTCGGCGAGGCGGCGGAGGGATTCGGCGTGTTGCTCGTCGGTGATCGTCTCGGGCTCGACGTGCATGAGGACCATGTCGAGGATGTCCTCGGCTTCGGTATCGGTGAGGCCTTCGATGATGCGCTGGAGTTCGAGCCTGGCGGAGGACATGGGATCGGTATGCCGGGCGAGGTGACGGCCGGGACGCGGTCGGGCCGGGGTCATCGCCAAGATGCCAGGATCGCCAAGGGGGTGTGGTTCGGGGCAGATCCAGAGAGGCGCCCTTGCGGGCGCCTCTCGTGGTTTGGGCCGATGCCGCGGGTTGGCGGGCTGTCAGCAGTCGAAATAGAGGGCGAATTCGTGGGGATGGGGGCGCAAGCGGACTGCGTCGTGGTCGTTTTCGTACTTCCAGGCTATCCAGGTTTCGAGGAGGTCGGGTGTGAAGACGTCGCCTTTGAGGAGGAAGTCGTGGTCGGCTTCGAGGGCCTGGAGGGAGCCTTCGAGCGAGGTGGCGACGGTGGGCACCTTGGCGAGCTCGTCGGGGCTGAGTTCGAAGAGGTTCGTCTTATCCATGGGTGGGCCGGGATCGATCTGGTTGAGGATGCCATCCATGCCGGCCATGAAGATCGCGGCGAAGGTGAGGTAGGGGTTGCCGGCGGGATCGGGCGGGCGAAACTCGACGCGCTTCTGGCGCGGGTCGGGGCTGACGAGGGGGATGCGGCAGGCGGCGGAGCGGTTCCGGGCGCTGTAGACGAGGTTGACGGGCGCTTCGTAGCCGGGGACGAGGCGCTTGTAGCTGTTGGTGGTGGGGGCGCAGATGGCCATGAGGGCGCGGCCGTGCTTAATGAGGCCGCCGATGTACCACTTGCACATGTCGCTGATGCCGCCGTAGCCATCGCCGGCGAAGAGATTTGTGCCGTTTTCCCAGATGGAGAGGTGGGTGTGCATGCCGGAGCCGTTGTCCTGGAAGAGTGGCTTGGGCATGAAGGTGGCGACTTTGCCATGGCGCTTGGCGACGTTCTTGACGATGTATTTATAGAGAAGGGATTTGTCGCCCATCTTCGTAAGCGTATCGAAACGCATATCGATTTCGCCCTGGCCGGCGGTGGCGACTTCGTGATGGTGGAGTTCGATCTGGATGCCGACGGACTCCATGATTTCGACCATCTCGTTGCGGATGTCGGTCTGGGTGTCGTGGGGGCTGACGGGGAAGTAGCCCTCCTTGTAGCGGGGCCGGTAGGCCTGGTTGAGGCCGCCGCGGAGGGTGGTCTCGGCACCGCTGTTCCAGACGCCTTCGTCGGAATCGACGTTGTAGAAGGCGGAATGCTGGTCGCCGCCGAAGCGGGCTTGATCGAAGATGAAGAATTCGAGTTCGGGGCCGATGTAGACGGTATCGCCGACGCCGGTGTCCTTGACGTACTGTTCGGCCTTCTGGGCGACGAAGCGGGCGTCGCGCGTATAGCGTTCGCGGGTAATCGGGTCTTCGACATTGGCGATCACGGAGATGGTGGGCGACTGAATGAAGGGGTCGATAATCACCGTCTCGGGGTCGGGGACGAGGAGCATGTCGGACTCTTCGATCTTCTGGAAGCCGCGGATCGAGGAGCCATCGAAGCCGTAGCCGGCGGTCCAGGGAGAGCGGTCGTAGGTAGTCCAGTCGTTGAGTTCGTGAATCGGGCGGGTGATGTGCTGCCAGAGGCCGAAGAGGTCGACGAACTTGACATCGACGAAGCGGATGTTGTTGGCAGCGGAGAAGCTCTTGATCTCTTCAGGGGTCACGGAATGAGTCTCCTGGGGATGATGTAGGGATTCGCGGGATGCGACTCATTGTGAATGGTTTCACGGTTTGGGGGCACCCCGGCGGGGGCGGGGGGTGATGAAGTTCGTGTTACGAGGAGGTTGCCGGGGGAGTGGCCTCTGCGTAGGTGGCGGGAGGGGCGGGGAGGATGGGGCCGGGCACCAAAGCGGAGGCGCCCTCGTTACCGGCGTAGGGGCGGTCAACCAGGATTAACATATAGATGCCG
>JANMTH010000489.1:0-2887 GCA_031390305.1 Thermoflexaceae bacterium | reverse complement strand
CCAGGGGCATCCGCGCATCGGAGTAGCCGCGACGCACGAGGAAGGGGTCGAGGACGTCGTTCAATGCGAACGTCAACCGATCCTTGAGGACCTTGTTGCCGACGCCCGTCCTGGCGTACTGCTCCTTCAGGGAGCCCCAAGTGACGCGGCCGGGTGCGAAGTCGAAGGCTGAAGGGCGTGGCTCGCGATGCTGAAACCAACGCTCGACGAAGTGAAGGAGATCGCCACGCGCGGCGAGGGCAACCTCGTGCCGATCTACCGCGACATCATGGCCGACCTGGAGACGCCGGTCTCGGCCTTCCTGAAGGTGCGCCAGGGGCCCTACTCATTCCTCCTCGAATCCGTCGAGGGCGGCGAGCGGCTGGCGCGCTACTCGTTCATCGGCTCGCAGCCCTACCGCGTCCTGAAGACGGGCGACGGTTACGACTACAGCGGCGACCCCCTGCTGCCACTCCAACAGGAGCTCGAACAGTTCAAGCTCGTCCGCATTGAGGGGCTGCCGGGGCTGACCGGTGGGGCGATCGGCTACGTCAGTTACGACGCGGTCCGGCACTTCGAACCGCGGGTCGCACGCGACCTTGTGGACGTGTTGAAGGTGCCCGAGGCGATGTTCTTCTTCTGCGACGCGATGGTCGTGTTCGACCACATTCAGCACACGATGAAGGTGATCGCCCACTGCCGCCTCGACGGTGACATCGATGCGAGCTACGCCCAGGCGGCGTTCAAGATCGACAGCATGGTCGAACGCCTGACGAACCCGACGGTGAAGCTACCGATCGAAGTGGTCGGCGATGTCCTCCGGGCGAACGGCCAATCGGAATCGAACCAGGGCCGCGAAGGGTACGAGCTCATGGTGAACAAGGTGAAGGAGTACGTGGTGGCGGGCGACGTCATTCAGGTCGTGCCTTCGCACCGGTTGGCCCGGAAGACGGCCGTCCACCCCTTCAACGTCTACCGGCAGCTGCGGATGGTGAACCCCTCGCCGTACATGTTCTACCTCGATATGGGCGACTTTCAGGTGGTTGGCGCCTCGCCCGAACTGTTGGTTCGGGTGGAAGACGGGCTGATCGTGAACCACCCGATCGCCGGCACCCGGCCGCGCGGGGCGAACGAAGCGGAGGACGCGCGTATCGCCGTCGAACTGCTGGCGGACGAGAAGGAGCGGGCCGAGCACATCATGCTCGTGGACCTCGGCCGCAACGACGTCGGGCGGGTGGCGGAACCGGGCACCGTGAAGGTTGATTCGCTGATGCAGATCGAGCGCTTCTCGCACGTCATGCACATCGTCTCCCATGTGTCGGGTAGGCTGGCGAAGGGAAAAACGATGTACGACGCCTTCCGCTCGATCTTCCCGGCGGGGACGCTTTCCGGCGCGCCCAAGGTGAGAGCGATGGAGATCATCTCGGAGTTGGAGGGGGAGAAGCGCGGCCTCTACGGTGGGGCCATCGGCTACGCGAGCTTCGCCGGAACGCTGGACACCTGCATCGGCATCCGGACGATGGTCTTCAAGGACGGCGTTGCCTACCTCCAGGCCGGTGGCGGGATCGTCTACGACTCGGACCCGGGCGCAGAATACGTGGAGACGCTGAACAAGTTCCGGGCGCCACAGCGAGCGATCGACCAGGCCGAAATAGCGGCCGCCGAGATGAAACGCGGGAGCCTGGGCTATGGCTAATCGATCGGCGATGAACGGAGGCCAGAGATGACGGACCGCCGCCCGGACCGCGTCTATGGCGTACTCGTGCGCGAAGGAACAGTCTTCCTCCGCTCCTCCGCGGGCGAGGCGGGGCTGCCCGGCGGCGTCTTCCGGCCGATGGCCGAAGATCGCAAAGTCGAGCTTCGTGCCCATCTGCGCGACCAGCTCGGTATCGACGCCACGAACGTCTGGGCGCAGGGCGGCTTCGACTACACGGCGCCGGGCGAGAATCGCCCATACTTCAGCGGCTTCTACAGCGTCTGGGCCTGGGAGGGCGATATCCCCGCGCACGCCGGTACCTGGGTTACCCGCGAAGCGCTCCCTGGCGTCGCCGGGCTGCCGGGCCCCCTCCGGATTCTCCTTTTGAGCGTACTCGACACTGTGGCGATGAGGACGACATGAGCGATCGGATCGAGCTACGCGCGCTCGTCGGCCGCGAAGGCCGCGTCTGGCTCTTACGGGTCGCGGAGGGCGAAGCGTGGCAGCTGCCCGGCGGCGCGTTTGACGAAGAAACCGACGACGTCGACTCGGCGATGGATACTCTGCTGCGCTCCTACGGCATCGCTTCGCCGAACATCGCCGAAGACTTCGTGCAGACCGCCTTCCTCCCCGGCGGCGACGGTCAGCGCCTGCTGAACCTGTACGCGCCGATGTCGTGGGAGGGCGAACCGCGAACGCCGGAGGGCGGTGAATCAGCCTGGTTCGGGCTCGCCGAACTCGAAGCGCTGCCGATGGACGCGGGTGTGCGAACGGCCGTCCTCTCGATCTTCGGGCTCATCGACGAAGATGAGGAGGACACGATGGAGGCCTTCGCCGACTTCGCCAGCGACCTGATGCGAGCGGACGGAACCGCGCTGCGCCCGCCAGCGGCGGCGGCCCTCGGCCGCCATGAAGCGGGGCTCGACGTGCTCCGCACGCTGAGCGGCGCTGACCCAGAAGCGGCCGCCGCCGGGCTCGCCAGGCGAACGCCAGAACTGGCCGGGGAGATCATCGATTTCGCCCTCGGCGAAGTCTGGGCGAATCCGGCGCTCGACCGGCGAACGCGAAGCCTCGAAGTGGTCGCCATGCTGGCGGCCCTCGGAGGCCGGCCGGGCCCGCTCCGTTCGCATCTGAACGGCGCCCTGAACCCCGGCGCAACACCGGCGGAGGTCGTCCAGACGTTGCGCATGGTGGCGGTCTACGCCGGGTTCC
>JANMTH010000483.1:0-3536 GCA_031390305.1 Thermoflexaceae bacterium | reverse complement strand
CCTTCGCCATCCCCCTTAAACCGGTGTTCGGCGCCGCCCCCGGCGCGGTCTCTCGGCGCGAGGGCGTCAACCTCCGCGTCGAGACGAGGGATGGCGTCATCGGCCGCGGCGAGGCCTCGCCGCTGCCCTCGTTCGTCGGCGGCGGTGTCCCTGACATCCTGCCCTCCATGCCCAACGTTGCCGCCACCGTGTTCGAACACGCCGTGGCGGAGGAGGTGGAGACGTGGGCCTTGCCGCTCACTTCAGGCTGGCGGGGCGAACGCGAAGGCATGCCCGCTACAGTCTCCGGCGCCGTCAAGTTCGCCTTCGAGACCGCTCTGATCTCCATCGAAGCAGAGCTCGCGGGCCTGCCCTTCTACCGCTGGTTCGGCGAGCGCATGTGGGAAGAAGAGGCAGAACGCCGGACGGTTGCCCGCGCCCCCGTCCTCCCCGTCAACGCCGTCATCGGCGGCGTCTCGCCGTTCGCCGCCGCCGAGCAGGCACGGGCCTTCGTCGAACAGGGGTACCGCGTCCTCAAGGTGAAGGTCGGCATCGATGTCGTGGAGGATGTCCGGCGGGTAATCGCCGTTCGCCGCGCGGCCGGACCAGTGCCCGAAGTTCGCATCGACGCCAACGGCGGCTGGTCGTTCGAGCAGGCCTGCGATGCCCTCGAACGGCTGGAGAATGCTGGCGTGTCCCTCGTCGAACAGCCCGTAGCCGCCGTCCCCGCGTCCTACCGGAATGCCTCCGCCGTCCCCCCGCCGCCGGTCTCCAGCGACTTCGCCGCGATTCGCGATCTCGCCAGCCGCTTCCCCGCATATACGTTCGCGGCCGATGAATCCCTCAACTCCTTCCTCGCCCTTCGTGACTGGGGCGATTTCGCCACCGCCACGGCTTCCGAACTGGGTCTCGGCACGGTCCACAAGCCCATGGTCCTTGGTCTCGACCAGTTCCTCTACGTTTGCCATCTCGCCGACGCCGGTCTGCCCGTTATCGTCACCACTACCATCGATGCCGGCATAGCGACCGCGGCGGCGATGCATGTCGCCGCCTGCCTTCCCCTGCCAGGGCCGGCCTGCGGCCTCGCCACGCTCGACCTTCTCGAAGGCGACATCGTCACCGGCGTCCCGCCGATCATCGCTGGCGAGGTGACCCTGCCCGAAACACCAGGCCTCGGAGTCACGCTCGATGAGCCCGCCCTCGAACGCTACGCTATCGGTCCGTGGCAAGAGGTACGGCCGTGACCCAACACCTGGACTGGCTCGCCCACCGCGCGGCGACTGTACCGAACGCGCTCGCCCTGATCGCTGGTGACGAGCGGCTCAGCTACGCCGCCCTCGAACAGCGCGTCCAGCGGGCAGCCGCCGGATTCGCCGAAGCGGGCGTCCGTCCCGGCGACCGTGTCGCCATCCTCTCCTGGAACTCCACCGCGTTCGTCGAGGCCATCCATGCCGTGCCACGGCTCGGTGCGACGCTCGTCCCACTGAACGCCAGGCTTTCCGCCTCCGAGCTTGCCTGGCAGCTTCGCGACGCCGATGTCCGGCTGCTCGTGGCCCAGGAAACGCTGATGCCGGCCGCTGTCGAAGCCGCCAAACAGGCCGCCATCGCCGCTCCGAGGGCCCTTCCGCTCGCCGGAGAAGTGCGCGTCAAAGGCCTCACGTCCCATCCTGGCGAAGCTGTTCACAGCATTCTCTACACCAGTGGCACCACCGGCCGGCCCAAGGGCGCGATGCTCACCTACTCCAACTTCTGGGCGAGCGCGGTCGGCTCCGCGTTCAATCTTGGCGCGCTCCCGAACGACCGCTGGCTCGCCTGCATGCCGCTCTTCCACGTCGGCGGCCTCTCCATCGTCCTCCGCGCCGCCATCTACGGGAGCTGCGTCCTCCTCCATGAAGGATTCGACGAACACGCTGTCGTCCGCGACCTCCGCTCGGGCGGCGTCACGATCGTTTCGCTGGTGGCGACGATGCTCCAGCGTCTCCTCGACGTGGATGACTTTCAATCCCCGGAATCGCTCCGCGTCGTCCTCCTCGGCGGAGGGCCCGTCCCCCTCCCGCTCCTCCACCGTGCCTTCGCGCGTGGCTTCCCCGTGGTCCAGACGTATGGCCTTACCGAAGCGGCGAGCCAGGTCGCGACGCTCGCCCCGGCCGACGCCATCGCCCATGCCGGGTCGGCCGGTCAGCCGCTCCTCACCACGCGCCTCAGGGTCGATGCCCCGGCCGGCGAGCCCGGAGAGATCCTCGTGAGCGGAGATACCGTGACGCCAGGCTATTTCCGGCGGGCCGAGGCGACCGCCGCCGCCATCCGCGACGGCTGGCTGCACACCGGCGACATCGGCCGAATCGACAGCGAGGGCTTCCTCTACGTCCTCGACCGGCGCGACGACCTGATCGTCAGCGGTGGTGAGAACGTCTACCCCGCCGAAGTCGAGGCGGCGCTCCTCTCGCACCCCGGCGTAGCCGGCTGCGCCGTCGTTGGCCTGCCCGACGCGACCTGGGGACAGGTCGTCACGGCCGCCGTCGTCCCCCGCGGGACAGTCTCCGAGGCCGCGCTCCGGGAGTGGCTGGTGGGCAAGATAGCGGCCTACAAGCTTCCCCGCCGTTTCGTTTTTCTTTCCGAACTGCCGACGACGGCGAGCGGCAAGGTTCAGCGTCACGCCGTCCGGGACGGTCTCAGTTCGTCCCCCGCCGCCCACGCTGAACCGCCCGCGCCGGCCTGATTGCATACACGCGATTCGGAATCTCCGTTCACACGACCGTAATCCGGGTGCAATCCGGCCGTAACCACGACCGCACATCCTCACGGTTGTATGCAATCGTCCGTGATGGCCGCACCGGATAGCTCGATGACCCGCACCCAGCAGGTCGCCGATGAGATCCGGCTCGAGATCCTTCGGAACGTCCTTCCACCCGGCACGCGGATCACCGAGGAAGGGCTGGCGGAGCGCTATGGCTTGAGCCGCACACCCGTGCGCGAGGCCCTCAGGCTCCTCGCTCGGGAGTCCCTCCTCATCCATGCTCCGCGCGCCTACTACGAGGTCTCCTCCGTCAACCTCGACGAGATGGACGACCTCTACACCATGCGCGTGGCCCTCGAAGAGCGCGTCGTCGAGCGTATCGTCCGCTCGGGCGCGGCCATCGACCTCGGACAGCTTCTGGCCTTCTGGAGCTCTCCGCCCGCCTCCACGGATGGCGATGTCCACCTTGTCTTCGCTGATGAACTCTTCCACGAGTCCCTCGCCGCCGCCAGTGGCAGCACCGTCCTTCCCCCGATGCTGCGCAACCTCAACAACCGCCTCCATGCCCTCAGGATGCGTGACTTCATCGATCCCGCCCGCGTCCTCCGCACCTACGAACAGCATACGGCGATCCTTCAGGCCCTCCTCAAGAGCGATGGGCGCCTGGCCGCGAGCCTCTTGCGCGCTCACATCTGGCAGAGCTACGACTTCGTCTGCGCCAGCTTGAGCGCTGTGGAGGCACAGCCATGACCGCGCTCGCGATGGAAGTCCGCCTCGAACGCCCGGCGAGCGCGGTCCCGATGTTGGCCGCCCGCGGCTT
>JANMTH010000241.1:0-5777 GCA_031390305.1 Thermoflexaceae bacterium | reverse complement strand
TCGCGGGCGTGCACGTCCCCGCTGGCTCGCGGCTGTTCGTGATGTACGGCGCGGCCAACGGCGATCCGGAACGCTGGCAGGAGCCGCGGGAATTCGATATTCATCGCCCGCAGGCAAAGGACCACCTGGCGTTCGGAGCGGGCATCCACTACTGCATCGGCGCGCCGCTCGCCCGGTGGGAGGGCCGCGTCGCCTTCGTGCGGCTGCTGTGGCGGCTCCGCAACCTCCGTTTCAGCCCGGAAAAGAACGACTTCAGGCACGGCCCGAGCCACGTCATCCGCGGCTTCGGGGAACTCTGGCTCGACTTCGACCCGGAATGAGGAGACACCATGTTCGTTGAGATCGACCATATCGGCGTAGTCGCCCGGACCTGGGACGAGGCCTGCAGGGTGCTCGTGGACGAACTCGGGCTCGTCGTCGATGAGAAGCGAGCGCCGCTGCCCGACGGCGTCTATTTCGCGCCGGAACAGACGCACAACTACTTCCTGAAGGTTGGCCTGGGGAACACGCGCGTCGAAATCCTCATCCCGACGGGGACGACGAGCGGGACGGCGAAGTTCCTCGAACGGAACGGGCCGGGGCTGCACCACATCGGCTACGCCTGCGAAGACGTTGGGGCCGAAGCCGAGCGACTCGAGGGGAAGGGGCTTCGGAGGATCGACATCGGCCCGCCTGAGCCCGGCCGGAAGCTGGCCGCGGCTTTCTTCCACCCGAAGAGCGTGAACGGCGTCCTGACGGAACTCGTGCCCGTGTATCGCGAACGGTAGCCGCCCAGGATCGGAACAGGTGCCGTTAGCGGCTGAGGTGCACGCAGACGAGAGAGGGATGGGGCCACCCCCATTTCCCCCTCGTCCTCCGCGTCTCCGCATCCAACCGGCCTTGTGGCCTACCCGCCGCGGCCGGGATGCTCCTCGGGCGGGGGTGAGCCGGCGGGACGGCCGTAGCCGAACATCACCTGGCCGACACGGCGCATCTGGATCTCCTCAGACCCCTCGGTGATCCGATAACGGCGGTGATGGCGGTAGATGTGCTCGAACGGCATGTGACGGGTGTACCCGATGCCACCGTGCGTCTGAATCGCCTGGTCGGCGGCGTTGCAGACGAGGCGATTCGCCCGGTAGTTACACATCGCCACCTTGTCGCTGATCTCCATGTGGTGGCGGTTGTCCAGCTCCCAGGCCGTCTTGCGGACGAGCTGGCGGACCATCTCCGTCTCCGTGTGTAGCTCGATGAGGGGCCACTGAATCGCCTGGCGGTCGGAGAGCGGCTTGCCAAAGGTGATTCGGCGCTTCGCATAGGCGACGGACTGGTCGATACAGTACTGGGCGGCGCCCACGCCCGAGGCGGCCTGGCGGATGCGGTTCTCGTGCGTGAAGATGTTCGCCAGGGCAAGGCCATCGCCTTCTGTGCCGAGCATCGCATCGGCGGGAACGCGGACCTGGTCGAGGCTCACTTCGGCGTGGTCCGTCGGCATGTTGAACGTCCACCACATGAAGTCCACGGAGAAGCCTTCCGACTTCGTCGGGACGATGAAGCAGCTGATGCCCTTGGGCTTGCCTTCCTCGCCGGAAGTGCGGGCGAAGATCATGTCGTGCGTGGCGGCGTGCATGCCGCTGTTGAAGCGCTTCTTCCCTGTGATCACCCAGTCGTCGCCGTCGCGGATGGCACGCGTCTCTAGCCACGAAGCGTCGGAACCATGGTCGGGCTCCGTCAGGCCGAAGGCGACGCGGGTCTCGCCGCTGAACATACCGTCGAGGAACTGGGTCTTCTGGGCGGGCGTGCCGAAGGTCTCCCACATCTTCACGCTGGGGAAGTTGCCGACGACGGAGGATTCGTTCTGGAGGTCGTTGTGGAGGCCGAGGCCCTTGGCCGCCAGGTATTCGCGAACGATCGCCATCCCGAGGTTCGTACCGTCGCGGCCGCCAAGGCGCCTGGGGAGGGCGTACTTCAGGAGCCCGCCCTTGTCGGCGCGGCGCCGCATCTCGGCCAGGAGTTCCTCCCAGTCCTTTCGCGGCACGCCGCCGTTCTCGAAGTCCGTGCGGGCGTACTCGCGGCGGTGGTCGAAGAAGCGCATGTTGTCGTTTTCGCGTTCGAGGGGCTTGATCTGGTCCTCGATGAAGGCGTCGATCTCCTTCAGGAAGTCCTGGATATCGGCCGGGATTTCAAAGTCCATTAGTTCACCTGTCCAGAAGTTAGTGCGGGCCCTTCGTACGATACGCCGGCAGTGGGCGCAAGTCGCGAGGGACATCGCCACGCCCCGGCGGGCGATTCGCTCAGGCCTCGGTCCACCGCTCGTAGTGGACGAAATCGCCCGTAGGCAGGCGCGGCCGTGTTCCGGTCATCGGGTCGGCGCCCTCGGGATAGCCGAAGGCGATCACGTTCGCGACGACGTACCCTTCCGGGAGGCCGAGCACGAGGCGGGCGGCTTCTCCATCGTGCATCGAAGCCGGGCAACTCGAGATCCCTTCGGCCCAGGCGGCGAGCATCATGTTCTGGCCGGCGCGGCCGGAATCGAACGGCCCCCGAAAGATCGTCAGGGGCGCCCCAACGACGCCGAATTCGGGAACGATGACGATCGCGACCGCGAGGGGGGCAGAAACGACGTGGCGGGTCGAGTTCCCGCAGGCCGCGAGCTTCGCCTTCTGCTCCGGATCGCGAAGGAGGACGAGCCGGACCGGCTCCGCGGCGCGCGCGCTGCCGGCCATCCGGGCCGCCTGCACCAACCGCTCAAGAACGTCTTCGGCAATCGGCTTCGGACTGAAGAGGCGGGTGTCCCGCTTCGAAAGGATGGCTCTGTACGTATCCACGGGTCCCTCGGGGGTTGAGGCTGGCGCCATCCTAGTACACGCTCCGCCACCGGTGCACGAAGGTCAGCGGGCGGGTAGGGCCGCCGCCCGCCGCCCCATCTCGCGGCGAAGCTCGACGGGAAGCTGAAAATGCATGTCTTCCCGGCGGACGACTCGTTCTTGCACGAGCGCGCCGTAGCGCCCCTCGATGTGACGGACGCACTCGGCGACGAGCCCCTCCGGGGCGCTCGCGCCGGCCGTGATCGCTACCCGTTCAGCGCCATCGAGCCAGGAATCCAGGATCTCGCTGGCCGAATCGATCAGGTAGGCGCGAACCCCCATCTCTTCGGCGATCTCCCGCAGGCGCATGCTGTTCGAGCTGTTTTGGCTGCCAATGACAAGGACAACATCGGCGCTCGCCGCTATCTCGCGGACCGCCTCCTGGCGGTTCTGGGTGGCGTAGCAGATGTCCTCGCTCGGCGGCGCGACGATCGCCGGGAAGCGTTGCCTGAGGCGGTTCACGATGGCGTTGGCATCATCGACGCTGAGGGTTGTCTGGCTCAGGTAGGCGACGCTCTGGCCCGCCGGAACCTCGATTGCGTCGACTTCGCCCGCCGATTGGACGAGCCGCATCCGCCCGGGCGCTTCGCCGATCGTGCCGACGATCTCGTCGTGTCCTTCGTGGCCGATGAGGAGGATGAGGTGGCCCTGGCGGGCGAACCGGATGGCCTCGGAATGGACCTTGGTGACGAGCGGACACGTCGCGTCGATCGCCCGGATCTGGCGGTCGCGCGCCTGCTGACGAATCTCGGGCGAGACGCCGTGGGCGCTAAAGACGAGAGTGGCGCGGACCGGGACCTCGTCGATCCGATCGACGAAGATCGCGCCCTTTTCGCGAAACGTCTCGACCACGTGCTTGTTATGGACGATTTCGTGGTAGACGTAGACGGGCGCGCCGTAGAGTTCGAGCGCCTTATCCAGCGCTTCGACGGCCATGTTGACGCCGGCACAGAAGCCGCGCGGCTTCGCCAGGGTGACTCTCACGGCAGACCTCCGCCGGGGCTCCGGCTGGGTCGCATACTACCGAGACGACGGCGGGTTGAGAATGGGCGCGAGCCCCATCCTCGCCAAGTTTTTCCCTCGGACTGGCGAAGAACCATGGTTCGCTTGGCCGCGAGGTTGCTAAGATACGCGACCATGGCGGAAACCGTTTCGCAACCGCAATCCTCCCCGGTCTCCACCCGGCCTCCTCGGAGCGGCTGGATCATGACTGCAGCCTGCGACCGCGAGCGTGCTTCATGACGAGCTTCATGCGTGAGACTGGACCTGCCGCCCCAACCGCCGCGCAGGCGGGGAAGGCCCGGCCCCCGATCCTGGGGCTGGACGAGACGGTCGAGCGTGGGGCGGCCTTCTTGCTCTCGTTGCAGGCCGCTGACGGCTACTGGTGGGCCGAACTGGAAGCGAACGTCACGATGGCGGCCGAGCACCTCCTCCTCGATCACTTTCTCGGCATCGCCGACGCGAATCGCTGGGCACAGCTCACGCGTTACCTCTGGAAGCAGCAGACCGCCGACGGGTCGTGGGCCGTCTACTACAACGGCCCTGGCGATGTCAGCGTTACGGTCGAGGCCTATTTCGCCCTCAAGCTCGCGGGCGTGGACCCTAACGATCCGCGGATGGCGCGGGCCCGCGATTTCATCCTCGCGCACGGTGGCATCGGCGCGACCAGGATCTTCACGA
Source organism: Thermoflexaceae bacterium (assembly GCA_031390305.1). Taxonomy (GTDB): domain Bacteria; phylum Chloroflexota; class Dehalococcoidia; order Tepidiformales; family Tepidiformaceae; genus JANMTH01. Next base: position 1,251 of record JANMTH010000241.1, on the reverse strand, counting down.
AGCTCTGGCTCGCGCTCTTCGGTCAGTTCGATTGGGACGCCCTGCCAGCGATGCCGCCGGAAGCGGTCCTTCTCCCTCACCGATTTCCCCTGAACATCTACGAGTTCGCCTCATGGGCGCGCGGGACGATCGTCGCCATCCTCGTCGTCTGGGCGCACAAGCCGATCGTCGCCATTCCCGCTGAGAGAGGCATCGACGAGCTCTACCTGCACCCGGAACATCGGCGTCACATCCGCTTCAGACGTGGCCGGAACCCTGTCGGTTGGCGCAACTTCTTTCTCCTCACGGATCGACTGCTCAAGATTCACGAGCGGTCACCCTGGAAGCCGCTGCGCAAACGCTCACTCGCGGCCGCCGAGCGCTGGCTCGTGGCCCACCAGGAAGCAGACGGATCATGGGGCGGGATCCAGCCGCCATGGGTCTACTCGCTGATCGCGCTGAAGTGCCAGGGATACAGCAACGACCATCCGGTGATGGCGCGGGGCATCCACGGGCTCCTGAACGACTTCGCCCTCCGCCAGGACGGCACGTTCACGGTGCAGCCCTGCCTTTCGCCGATCTGGGATACGGCGCTGGCCATCACCGGCCTGCGAGAAGCCGGTATCCCGGCCGACGATCCGGCCCTCACGCAGGCCGGGCGCTGGCTCCTGGAGAAGGAGATCCGGACACCCGGCGACTGGTGCGTGAAGGCGCCGGGTGTGGAACCCGGTGGCTGGGCGTTCGAGTTCGCCAACGACCTCTACCCTGATACCGACGACACGGCCGAGGTGCTGATCGCCCTCCGCCTCCTGAATCTGGACGGACTCGGCGCCGAGGCCACGGACCGCGCCCGATCCTGGCTGCTGGCCATGCAGTCGCGAAACGGTGGCTGGGGCTCCTTCGACAAGGACAACACCCGCTCGTTCGTCTCCAATATTCCGTTCGCCGACTTCGGCGCTACCCTCGACCCCCCGACTGAGGACGTCACCGCGCACGTCCTGGAATGGCTCCTCCTGGACGGAGCGCCGCCCGCCGATCGCGCGGTCGCGGCCGGTCTCCGCTACCTGCACCGCACGCAGGAGCCCGACGGCAGCTGGTGGGGCCGCTGGGGCGTGAACTACATCTACGGCCTTGGCGCCGCCCTGCCCGCGCTCGCCGCCGCCGGCGAAGACCCGATGAGCGCGCCCTTCCGCAACGCCGTCCGCTGGGTAGTGAAGCACCAGAACCCGGACGGCGGCTGGGGCGAATCGTGCGCGAGCTACGAACACCCGG
>JANMTH010000463.1:0-4024 GCA_031390305.1 Thermoflexaceae bacterium | reverse complement strand
TCGTCCTCAGGGCCACCGAGACATCGGCCCGCGACGGCGTGAAGTCGCGGACCGTGACGGACGCCACCCGGATGTCCTCGGGATCGACGTTGTAGAACCCGGCCACCATCGCGCGGCCAAAACCGACCTTACCCGCCCAGGTCGCGAAGCTGTCCTTCTCCCGGCACGCGCGCGTCAGCAACTCGTAGAGCAGGCGGACGTCGTTCTTCTCGAAGTAGCGGTTGGTGATGGCCTCGACCGAAGTCTTCAGCCCCGCCTCCGTCCCCACTTTCCCCTTCGCCGCCGCCGAGGCCGTGGCGCTGGGCGCCTCGCCGCGTCCGCCGAGGCTGGTGGGTGACGATGAGCCGGCCGAGATGTCGCGAGTCTCGCTCCCGCCGCCGCAGGACGCGAGGAGGAGGGACACGAGGGAGAGGACGCCGAGCGCGAAAACGCGGTTCATGAGGGTTCTCCTTCAGGTGGTGGCGGCGGTGGGCCGGGGCCGTAGGGGTCGGGGTCTTCGCGGAGGACGAGGAGGGTTTCGGCGGCAAGCTAGCCGAGGAGGTGGCGCATGATCTCTTTGTAGGCGTGGCCGGCCTTGTCGCCCTTGAAGGAGAGAGCCCAATCGTCGTCCCCGGCCGAGAAGCTGAGGGTCGAATTCGAGCGGAAGAGGCCAGATTCGAATCCGGTGGCGACGGCGTGGAGGTTCCTGTAGGGAATGCTCACGATGCTCTTGGAGAAACGGGCGAAGCCATCGTCGCGAAGGACGAGGCGCTTATCGGTAACGCCGAGGAAGCCGGAGCCTTTGCCCTTGCAGTCGAGGACGAAGAAGAGATGTTCGCCGTCGATGAGGAGTTCCTGAACGCGGTCGAGCTGGTCCTGTTTGTCGAAGATGGGGCCGGTCATGATTCGTCTCCTTCGGGCGCTGGTGGCGGTGGGCCGGGGTCGTAGGGGTCGGGGTCCTCGCGGGGGCGAGGGAGCCCTATTCAATCCTCGAAGCTGCGGTCGATCCGCCGGAAGCGCGACTGGATGAACCCCCGGCTCTCCGGGTGTGTGACGATGTAGAGCCGCCGTTCCCGAATCGCCCGCACGATCATCGGCGCGACATCGTCCGTGGTAATCACCCGCCCCGCCTGCGTCCGGCCCTCTTCGTCGCCGCTCCCGGCCGGGAGTTCCCGTTCGCCGCCCCCGAGTTCCGCCGGCCGGTTCCGCACGGAGTTGTTGATGTTCGTCTCCACACGCATCGGGCAGAGCACCGAAGCGCCGATCCCGTGCGGGCTCAACTCGCGGTAGAGGCACTCCATCATCGCCACCACGCCGTACTTCGTGACACAGTAGACGCCCAGCCCGTCGTTCGCCACGAGCCCCGCGAACGAGGCCGTGCTCACCACATGGCCGCCCTCATCCTGCGCGATCATCCGCGGGACGAAGACCTCCACGCCGTGGATCGGCCCCCAGAGGTTGACGTTCATCAACCACTCCCAGTCCGCATGTTTCATTTCGGCAATAGGGCCGGCCACCGCCACGCCGGCGTTGTTGAAGAGCACATGGCAGCCCCCGAATCGCTCCCACGTCGCCTCCGCCAGCGCCTCAACGTCGCTCAGCTTGCTCACGTCCGTGCGCACGCCCATCGCCTCCACGCCGAGCGCTTCGATCTCCGGCACCGCACGGTCGATAGCCGCCTGCTCGATGTCGGCGACGACGATCTTCATGCCCTCACGCGCCAGCGCCTTCGCCGTCGCCAGGCCGATGCCGCTGGCCCCGCCAGTGATGACCGCCACGCGGCCCGCAAACTCTTCCATCGCTGCCTCCTCGCCGCTCCTGTATCGGCGGCGCCTGTATCTTAGCGGTCGGCTGGTGGATGGTGGCGGCGCCGCTATCCGAACCTGTAACGTTCAGCCGCCCGCGGCGACTACCCGGGGTGAAAGCGATCGCACAACATCTCGGCCGGTGCCGCTGAGAGGAAGAAGGGGAACCCGAAGATGGCGCGGGCCGCGGGCATGCGTTGTAAGGAGCTGGTCGAGCTCGTCACGGAGTACCTCGAAGAGAGGCTCTCCGCCGTCGATCGCGCGCGCTTCGACAGGCATCTCCTCGGCTGCGGCCCCTGCCGGCGCTACCTCGAACAGATGCGGACCACCATCCGCACTCTGGGCGCGCTCTCGCCCGGCGCCGTCGAGCCCGCCGCTCGCGACAGGCTGCTTTCAATCTTCAGGGATTGGAAACAGGAATCTCCGGGGCCCGGTTGACCGCCCTCACGGGTTCCAATCCGGGGCCAGTCCCCTTCGTGCCCGATGAAGCCGAACGCCGAATCGTCGAACGGCTCCGCGCCCGTGAGGAAGCCGCATTCATCGAAATCGTCGAACGCCACCATGCCGCTCTCCTTCGCCTCGCCTCGCGCCAGCTCTCCGATGCCGACGCGGCCGAGGAGGTCGTTCAGGAGGCCTGGATCGCCCTCCTCAAGGGGATCGATCGCTTCGAAGGACGCTCCTCCCTTCGAACCTGGCTCTTCCGCGTCGTCACCAACCTCTCCCTGACCCGCCGGACGCGCGACAGCCGCCGCGAAATCCCGTTCTCCGCCTTCGCCAGCGACGAAGCCGGGGCCGACGAGCCCTCGGTCGATCCTTCACGCTTCCACCGCCTTCCCTTCGTCCGCGACAAGTGGAAGGCGAGCCCCGCCGATTGGGGCCGCGGCCCCGAAGACCTCCTCCTCGAAGGTGAGACGCGGCGGTTCATCCTCGATTCCGTCGCCCTCCTCCCGGTCGTCCAACAGGACGTCATCCGCCTCCGCGATATCGAAGGCTGTACCTCCGAGGAGGTCTGCGAACTGCTCGGGATCACGTCCGGCAATCAGCGCGTCCTCCTCCACCGCGCCCGGAGCAAGGTCCGCGGCGCCCTCGCCCAGCACCTCGCGGGCGGCCGCTAGAGTACTAACTAGAGAAAGTCCACGATGATCGAGCCCGGTCCTTTGGCGAGGCCACTCCCCTCGCCCAGCGCACTGGGAGAGGGGTTGGGGGTGAGGGAAACGCCCCGGCAACGAACGCCAACTTACTCAAGTGAGTACTAAAGAGCCGAACGTCCGTGCCCCGCGTGGGCCCGTACTCTTCACCCACCACGGCCACGGCGGTCATCACTCCGGGCGCTCGTCCGGCGCGGCGGGCACGATGATCGCCAGCGTCCAGCCAAATGCCGTGGCCGGCCCCAGCAGCCGGGCAAGCGCCCCGGCCAGGCCAGGGGCTCCTTCACGTTCCAGCGCCGCACCCGGCCGCAGCACCGTCGCCCGCCCTTCGTGACGCGCTCCACCGAGCCAGTAGGCCACCCTCGCGTCCGCCTCCATGTTCCGCGCCCACCGCGAACGCGAGCCCCGAACGGTCGCGACCACCAGGGCATCGCCCAGCCGCGTCCCGAGCAACGGCGTAGCGCGCGCAACGCCGCTCTTCCGGCCCCGCGTTTCAACCAGCACCAGGCCCATCGGCGTCATTAGCCCCGGCGAGAACCAACCGGCCCGCACCGCCGGATCGAGGCAGACGTTCAGCACTCGGTAGAACTCCCTCTCGAGGTCTTCCGCGGGTCCGCGCGTCGTCATCCCCCGATCCTGCGCTTCAGCGGCGCCGCTGGCCAGTCCCCCGGCGTAAGCGCATTCGAAGGCCCTTCCCTTGAGCCCAACACGCGGCTTCGTGCCCCTGTGCTCACTCCCTACCGCAACGCCGCCAGCACGATATCGCGCGCGATCGGCCCCGCCTCAATCGACCCCGACTCCCCTTCGTCCAGGACCACGGCCGCCACCGCCCTCGGCTGGGCCGCCGGCGCGTACGCCACAAAGAGCACGTGCTGCTGCGTCCCCACGTCCTCCGCCGTCCCCGATTTCCCCCCGAAGTCCGTGTACCCCGCGTTCGCGAACGCCGCGCTCGCCGTCCCGGCCGCACTCGTCACCAGGCGCAGGCCGAGCCGAAGATGCGCGGACTGTTCCGCCGTCAGCGGGATTTCGTTGCGCACCTTCGCCTCCTGGCCCGCCAGCAGTACCGGCGTCCGTAGTGCGCCCGCCAGGAAC
>JANMTH010000455.1:0-2926 GCA_031390305.1 Thermoflexaceae bacterium | reverse complement strand
ACCTCGGCCTCGCCCAGCTTCGCCACCGTGATCCCGATAGCTCCCGCCGCGAGCTGTCTCCGCGCGATCTCCGGCGTCTTCGGCGTCTTGAAGTGGGGCCGCAGCTTCGCCGGTGTGTCCGCGAGGAACCCGGCCATGGCGGCGATGTTCCGGTCCGCGGCGTCGATATCGAGGAGCAGGCAGGGCGTGTCCAGGTCGTCAATGCGCATGCCGGGGAGTGTACATTGGGCGGCAATTCCCCGTGGCGGTGCCGGCTCTCGTTCGTGTAAAGTGAGGAGATGGCAACCACGACAGACGAGCTACGGACAGAGGTCCACCGCATCGTAGATGACCTGCCCGACGGCGCAGGCTGGGACGAACTGCTCTATCGCCTCCACATCCGTCAGCAGGTCGAGGCTGGCCGCGAGGACTCACTGGCCGGCCGAACCGTCACACATGAGGAGATCCTGAGAGAGTTCGGGATTGGACCCTAACCCCATCTGGACGGCTACCGCCCGGGCCCACCTTCGCGGGATCTTCCAGTACATGGAGCAAGTCTCGCCCGAGGCCGCGACCCGTACCGTTCAGGCGCTGGTAGCACGGGCGGCCATGACCGCCACGTTCCCATCCATGGGCCGCGTGGTTCCCGAATTCGGCACCCCGTTGATTCGCGAACTTATCGAACCTCCATACCGAATAATCTACGAGCGCTTCCCAGACCGCGTTGAGATCCTGGCCGTGCAACACGGTGCCCGGAGGTTCCCCGTCCGCTGACCACCTCCACCCGTGCGTCCCCGCTCCCACTCTGTTAGCCTCTCGCTAAGAACTTCCCTCCCGGAGCCACCCAGCCTCATGACCACCCCCTACCGCCCCCAGCGCCTCAAGTTCGGCGTCTTCATGGCCCCCTTCCATCGCATCGGCGAGAACCCGACCCTCGCCCTCGAACGTGACCTCGACCTCGTCGACTACCTGGACCGCCTCGACTTCGATGAAGCGTGGTTCGGCGAGCACCACAGCGCCGGCTGGGAGATCATCGCCAGCCCCGAAGTCATGATCGCCGCCGCCAGCCAGCGCACCCGCAAGATCAAGCTCGGCACCGGCGTCTCCAGCCTCCCCTACCACCACCCCTTCATCCTCGCCGACCGCATGCTCCAGCTCGACCATCTCACGCGCGGCCGGGCGATGCTCGGCGTCGGCCCCGGCGCCCTCACCTCCGACGCCTACCAGATGGGCATCGACCCCCTCACCCAGCGCCGCCGCATGGATGAGTCCCTCGACGCCATCATGGCCCTCTTTCGCGGCGAAACCGTTGACATGGAGACCGACTGGTTTACCCTCCGCGGCGCCCGCCTCCAGATGGCCCCCTACTCCCTCCCCCACATGGATATCGCCTCCGCCAGCAGCTTCTCCCCGGCCGGGCCGACAGTCGCCGGGAAGCACGGCATCGGCATGCTCTCCGTCACCGCCGCCCAGCCCGGCGGCATGACGAACGCCGCCTGGGGCTGGAACGTCGCCGAAGAGACCGCCGCGAAGTACGGCAAGACCATGGACCGCAAGAATTGGCGCGTCCTCATCCAGATGCACCTCGCCGATTCCCGTGAAGAGGCCATTCGCGACATAAAAGACAACTGCGAGCACTTCTACCGCTCCTACTTCGGCGAGACCCTCGGCAGCCCCGCCGGTGGCCCCGACTTCAGCTTCGAAGGCATGGTCGAGTCCGGCGGTGTCGTCGTCGGCACGCCAGACGACGCCATCGCCGCCGTCGAACGCATCTTCGAGATCACCGGCGGCTTCGGCACCCTCCTCTTCAACGCCCACGAATGGACCAGTTGGGAGAAGACGAAGTACAGCTACGAACTCTGGGCCCGCTACGTCGCTCCCCGCTTCCAGGGCCAATTTCAGCCCCCGCACGACAACCGCGAGTGGGTCTCCGGTCACCGCACATCGATCTTCGCGCCCGTCCAGGCGGCCATCGGCAAGGCCTTCCTCGATGCCGGCATCGAGATGCCCGCCGAAGCCCTCGAACGCATGAACCGCGGCCGCAGCTAAGCGGCCGCTCTTCGCCCCGGCCATGCGGAAGGGCCGCCAGCTTCCCCACCGGCCATAGAACCGCGACTGGCAAGGAGCGGCGACCGATCGCCACCACTGGCGCCCGACGCGCGTACCCACGCGGATTCGCAGCACCCGTGGGTTGCTTATCATGCCCGGCGCTGCCCTGGGTCGGGGTCCCTCGTCCCTCGTCCCCCGTGCGGGCGCGTTTTCCGTGAGGGAGTGGTCATGACTGGTCAGGTGGGGCGGTGACGGGTGGGGCGTTTGTCACGGGTTCTCTGGCGCTGCTGGGGAGCGTCCGGGTGAGGTCGCGGTCGAGGTTGCGGCGGGCGGCGAGGTAGTGGTCGAGGTCGTGATAGGCGGGCAGGGGCCAACCGCGGATGTCGCGAGGTTGGTCGAAGTTGCGGACGGCGAGGGCGAGGGCGCGAAGGATGTTGCGGGCGCGGGCGCCGGTGAGCTGGCCGGTGAGTTCGAGCCTGAGGACGGTATCGATGGCGGCCTGGATGGATGTCCGATCGTTGAGGTAGAGGGAGAGGTCGAAGGTGGCGGCTTCCTGTCGCTGTTGGCGCGCGGCCGCGGCCGCCTTGAGCCCGCGTTCGCGGGACTGGCGAACGAGTTCTTTGCTGGCGGGGTCGTGGTTGATGCAGAGGCCGGTGGTCTTGCGGGCGGCGAAGCCGCAGGGCTTGCCCTGGGCGGTGGTGGACCAACAGGTCGGGGGTGGTCGCATGGGTTCTTCAACCTGGTCAATCGCCAAGGGGCGAAGAGCGCCAAGGCGGGATGGGGTGAGGTTGGGGGTTTGGGTGTGGATGTCGGTGGGGTGGGTGTCGTGGGGACAGGCGTGAAACGCCAAGATGCGAAGAGCGCCAAGGCGGGATTGGGGTTGGCGGAGAGCCTGGGG
>JANMTH010000406.1:0-5843 GCA_031390305.1 Thermoflexaceae bacterium | reverse complement strand
TGACCGCGACGCCCGACATCCTGACGCGCGGCTTCGTGGATGTGGAGGAGCGCGAAGAGCTCCTGGAGCGAGCACGTCTGCTGGTCGCGAAGTCGCTCGAAGGGGCGGACCACTACGCCGAGTTTGGCGACGTGAACGCGCGCGTGAGGGACGCGGTGAGCAAGTTCCTGTACGATGAAACCCGGCGAAGGCCGATGGTATTGACCGTCACTGTCGAGGTGTAGGCCAGTATCGGACCGACCGCGCGTGTCCCGCGGGGGGACAACGCCGGTGATTGACTACTGAAGGAGGTGTGCGCCGATGGCGGCACGCACCCGGACACGCCCCCGCGCGACACCAAAACCGAGGGCGAAGCGCGGGAAGCCGTTCTATCGCAAATTCCGCGTGGACCAGCGGGCGCTCGTCTTCACGATCGCCGCGGTCGCGTTGCTGGTGGCCATTCTCGTTCTCGTAGATGTTCCGAAGCTGCTGGCCAGCATCCGCGACTGGTTCGTGGGCACCTTTGGCGTGGGCCTCGCCGTGATCGGCGTCTGGGCGGCGCTCGGGGCGGTGGCCTACCGCCGGCGGAGCTACGACGATCGGACGGCGTTCCTCCGGGGAGTGGGCGGGGTAGCGGCCGCTGGCCTGTTCGTCTGGGGCTTGCTGGCGCTCAACAGCGCGGACTGGAGCGTCGGCGGAGTGGAGTTCCAGGAGGTTTCGTTGGGCGGCCGGCTCGGCCAGGAGGCCATCGGAGGTTTCTTCGGGAAGCTGGCCTGGTTGAGCCTGATCGTGGTCGCGATGGCGCTCCTCGCGCCCGGGCCAACCCGCTGGCTCGCGGAAAGCACCCCAATCTGGGTGGAGGAGGCGTGGGAGCGCCGCCTGCCGCATCGGGCCGCCAGTGGCATGGGCCGTGGCGTCCAGTACCTCTTGCGGAAGCCCGGACAGGGGGCTACGAATGAGGAAGAGATGATCGGCAGCTCGCTGCGGGAACGGCTCGACCCGGCCGCGTTCGAGGACGTTCCCGGCCAGTTCACGATAATCCGCCCGTCGATCGACCCGGGGGCCCCGGCACCGCCTCTGATCCCGAGCCTCGAAGTGAGCGCCCTCGAAGAGGACACGCTGGCCGACACGGTCGAAACCGTGGCGGACGAAGAGGAAGGCGTGGACGAGCCCCAGCAGCTCGACCTGGGGCTGGGCAACCGGCCCGGCTGGCACTACCCCGCGCTCGAACTCCTGAACGAACCGAAGCCGAGCGCGACGAAGAAGCATGACAATTCGGCCCGCGGGCACCTGATCGTGGATACGCTCGCCAGCTTCGGGGTCGATGCCTCCGTGGTCGAGATCAACGAGGGACCAACGGTCACGCAGTTCGGCGTGGAGCCGGGCTGGGAGGTCCGGTATAAGGAACTCCAGATGAAGGACGAGGCCGGAAGATCGATGCTCGGACCGGGCAACCGGCCACGGACGGAGCGCGTGGAGACATCGCGGACACGCGTCCGGGTGAACAAGATCACGGCGCTCCAGAACGACCTCGCCCTGGCCCTTGCAGCGCCCAGCCTGCGGATCGAAGCGCCCGTGCCGGGCCGCGCGATCGTCGGGATCGAAGTGCCGAACGACTCCGCGAGCATCGTATCCCTGCGCAGCGTGATGGAATCCAAGGAGTTCCAGGACAGCCTGCGGAAGTCGAAGCTGACGATGGCCCTCGGCCGCGGCGTTTCCGGCATTCCGATCGTCGCCGACCTCGCGAGGATGCCCCACCTCCTCATCGCCGGGGCGACCGGGAGCGGCAAGAGCGTCTGCATTAACGCGATCATCAGCGGGATCATGATGAACGCCTCGCCAGACGAGGTTCGTTTCGTCCTTGTGGACCCGAAGCGGGTGGAGTTGACGCCCTACAGCACCATCCCGCACCTCGCTTTCAGCGAAGTCATCGTCGATATGGACAAGGTCGTCGGGACCCTGCAGGCGGTCGTTTCAGAGATGGAGGCGCGGTACAAGAAGTTCGCGGCGGTCGCCGTCCGCAACGTCGAGACGTACAACCGGCATCCGCGCGTGCTCAAAAAGCTCCCGTATTGGGTGGTGGTTATCGACGAGTTGGCGGACCTGATGATGGTCGCGCCGTTCGAAGTCGAAAAGCTCCTCTGCCGGCTCGCTCAGCTCGCCCGGGCGACGGGTATCCACCTCGTCGTCGCCACCCAGCGGCCCTCGGTCGATGTCGTGACGGGGCTGATCAAGGCGAACTTCCCGACACGGATCGCCTTCGCCGTAACCTCGATGACGGACTCGCGGACGATCCTCGATATGGGCGGCGCGGAGAAGTTGCTGGGCCGCGGCGACATGCTCTACCTGCCGACCGACGCCGCCAAGCCGGTCCGCATCCAGGGCGTCTACCTCTCCGATGCCGAAGTGGAGCGGCTCGTCGAGTTCTGGACGGACGAGCGGTTTAGCGAACTCGTCCCGGAGACGGCCGACGACCTGCTCCAACAGGCGCTCATCGAACGGAATGGCGACGCCGACATCGATGTCGAAGACGACGACCCCGTGATGGAGAAGGCGCGGGAGCTGACCGGACAGCACAACAGGGTCTCGCCTTCGCTCTTCCAACGGCGGCTACGGGTGGGCTATGTGAAGGCCTGCAAGATCATGGAACTGCTGGAGGAGGAGGGGATGGTGGGTCCGCGAGAAGACGGAGAGTCCCGGCGAGTGATGGAAGGGGCGGCGGCCCGTGACAATTGATAAACTCAGAACCGTGAAGCCCTTCCGCCAGATCCTTCGGCGCGGAGACGCGCGAGACGACATCGAGCCGGCTCCCCCGCACGAGAGCTGCCTTTCGTGCGGGGCCGACCTGCAGGGGTCACGATCGTACGAGAGCTTCCGCGTCTGCCACTCTTGTGGCTTCCACTTCCACCTGACGGCGCGGGAGCGAGCGGCAAGCCTGTTGGACGCGGGCAGCTTCCACGAGGCGGACCGGGGAGTCACGGCGATCGACCCGATCTCGTTCCGCGGCCGCCAGTCGTACCGTGCGCGGGTGATCGACGCCCAGCGGCGGACGGGGCTGACGGAGGCGGCGCTCACGGGGACAGGCGCCATCTTCGGGCGCGATGTCGTGATCACCGTCATCGACTTCTCATTCCTCGGTGGATCTATCGGTGTAGCCGCCGGAGAGCGGATCGCGCGCGCATTCGAAAAGGCGGCGGCACGGCGCGTGCCCGTGATCTCCGTGTGCTCCACGTCTGGCACGCGGATGCAGGAAGGTATCCTGGCGCTCCTCCAGGTGCCGCGAATCGCCGTGGCGGTGGCGCGGTTCAACCAGGCGGGGCTGCCCCATATCGCCATTCTTACGGACCCGACGACCGGTTCGGCGTACACCGGGTTCGCCAGCCTGGCCGACGTGATCGCGGCCGAACCGAACGCGCTCGTGGGATACGCGGCGCTGCGGGTGCTGGAAGAGCAGGCGGGACAGGAGCTGCCGCACGGCGCCCACACCTCGGAATCCCACCTCGCGCGGGGCCTGATCGACGCCGTGGTGAACCGAGGGCAGCTGCGGGAGTGGCTCGGACTGGTCCTCGATCTGTTGATGAGCGACTACCGCCTGAGCGTCGATCGCGCACGCCGCGGCACCCACCTCGCGCACAGCAGCCGGGGCGCGCTCGAACAGCTCCAGCTCTCGCGTCATCAGCAGCGGCCGACGGCGCGGGAGTTCATCTCGCGGATGACGACATCTTTCATCGAGCTACACGGCGACCGTTCAGGCTTCGATGACCCGGCGATCGTGGCCGGGTTCGGTTCGCTGGGCGGAGAAGCAGTGGCGATCATCGGCCAAAACCACGCTCAGGGCGGCAGCGATGGCTGGATCCGGCCAGCTGGATTCCGGAAGGCGGCACGGGTGATCCGCCTGGCCGGGAAGTTCAAGATCCCCGTCGTCACGCTGATCGACTCAGCGGGCGCACATCCCGGGCTCGATAGTGAAGAGGCGGGCCTGGGCAACGCGATGGCGGATTGCCTCGCGACGATGCTCACGGTCCTCGTGCCAACGGTCGCCGTGATCACCGGCGAAGGAGCCTCCGAGGCGGCGACGGCGATGGCGGCGGCTGACCGCGTATTGATGCTCGATAACGCTGTCTACGAAGTGATCCGGCCCGAGGACGCGGCACGGCTCCTGAGCGAGGCGGCGGGCAAGGCCAGCGATGTCGCTGAACGGCTGCGGATCACCTCCCACGACTGCCTCCGCATGGGGATTATCGACGCCACGGTGGCGGAACCGGGCGACGGCGCCCACACCAATCCGGAAGAGGCGGCGACGCTGTTGCGGCGGGCCATTCTCCGCGAACTCACGCGCATCCAGTCGATTCCTCCCAGGCGGCTGCTCAACCGGCGGCTCGATCGCTACCGGCACACCGGGAGCACGCACTCCTGGCTGCGGGGATCGGCCGAACGGCGCATAGCCCACCTCCGCAACCGTCTGGGCGGAGCGTGGGACCGTCTCCGTGGACGTTCGAGCGTCCGGCGACGGCGGAACGGCTTCGACGACTCGCCCGATATCCCGGTTTGAGCGCGTGAGGGCGACCAGTGCCCATGGCGGCGATGGGGGCAGCGCCGATGGAACCGCTTGACCTCCTGCTGATTCCGCTTGGCGTTGCCATCGGCGCGTTCGGTACACTCGTTGGCGCGGGTGGCGGGTTCGTGCTCACACCGGCGCTGCTCTTGCTCTTTCCCGACCGCAGCCCGCAAACGATCAGCGCGATGAGCCTGCTGGTAGTTACGGCGAATGCGGCTTCGGGAAGCGCTGGCTTCGCCTTCCAGAAGCGGATCGACTATCGGAGCGGCGCCTGGTTCGCCGCCGCGGCTCTGCCAGGGGCGATCCTCGGCGCGATCGTCGTCGGGTACGTACCGCGGCGGACGTTCGACGCCATCTTCGCCGCCGTCCTGGTGGTGATCGGGCTGTGGCTGGCGACGCGCCGCATGGGCGGGGCGATCCAGCCGCCGATCAGGGGCCGTGGCGTGCTCCACCGGGAGCTGCGGGACCGCTACGGGATCCGCTACATCTACGCGTTTCAGCTCTGGAAGGGCGTGGCCATCAGCGCTGGGATCGGATTCATGAGCAGCCTCCTCGGGATCGGCGGCGGCGTTATCCATGTTCCGGTAATGGCGACCGTCCTGCACTTTCCCGTTCACATCGCAACGGCCACATCGCAGCTCGTACTCGCGCTGACAGCGGGAGAGGCGTCCATCGTGCACGCCGTCAGCGGCACTTTGAGCTTCGATCGCACGCTCACCCAGGCGCTCCTGCTGGCCCTCGGCGCTATCCCGGGCGCGCAGATTGGGGCGCGCTACGCGGCGAAGCTGCGCGGCGGAACGATTCTCAAGGCGCTGGCCGTGGCCCTCGTTCTGGTCGGAGCGCGATTGGCCCTGAAAGCGGCGAGGGGCTGAGCGGCGTCAGTTGTCGATGCGTTCGGCCAGTACGACGGTCCGGAATTGGTACTCGCCCTGGTTCGGCGGTCCGCTGCACGTCATGAGGACGATGCTCTCGACACCTTCGCGGCCGAGGAGGAGCGCGCCCATGTCGATCGCACCGAGGGCGTAGTCGATAGTGGAGGTGACGCGGTAGCGGACAGCGCTGCCATCGGAGAGGACCGCTTCGACGATATCGCCGGCCGTGAGCGTCGAGAGCCGGAAGAAGACGCCGGGCACGCCGCGATACTCGAAGTGGGCGGCGAAGAAGGTCGAACGGCCGGAGCCGGGGAGGGCCGCCCAGGCCGGGTTCCATCCGACCGTCGAGGTGTCCTGGGGGACATCGAGGCGGCCGAAGCTATCGACGCCGTATCGCCCGACGCGGGCATCGACGCCGAGCACGGGTACCCTGA
>JANMTH010000389.1:0-4154 GCA_031390305.1 Thermoflexaceae bacterium | reverse complement strand
AAGGCCTGACCGCCCGGGCCGAGGCCGCTCTCGCACTGGCCTCCCTCCCCGGGGAAGGCGCGCGGGAGTGGCGCAAGTTCGCGCGCGCCGCCTCCCGCGGGTTGGCCGTACACGCCCGCATCCTCCCCAGTAGCCGCGCCGGCGCCGACCTCTATGAGGCGCGACGGCTCACCAGCGAGGGCGCCCGCGGCCGGGCAATCCGGCGTTTCCAACGCGGTATCCGGCTGGCCGAACGTTCGGGCCAGCGCCTGGAAAACGCGCTTATGCGCACCGACCTTGCCGCCCTCCTGCCGGATGGTCCGGAGCGTGCCGGGCAGCTCGACCGCGCGCGGGATCTCTTGCGGGAGTGCGGCGCCGAACCCACGGTGCAGGCGCAACGCGCGGCAGGCGAGGAGACGGGATGAGGACCTACATCGAGCGCCACGGTGACCTTGTCCTCAAACCACCGATACTTGCCGACCGGCTCAAGATGTTCGCCTTCCTCATCGAAGGGCAGTCGGGCGCGCTCCAGGCGTTGCTTGACGCGTCGATCAACATGGTCGATGGCAGCCCGTTCCACTTTCGCCCGCTCGCCCGGCACATCCTGATCACCTTCGAAGAGATCGCCCATCTCGCCTCCGGCGACCCAACCGACCGCGACATCGGCTGGGCGAGCGAGCGGGAGGTCGCGATCTGGATGCTCGTGGGGACGTCTGGCGTGGACCGACCGTTCCTCTATAACCCGTACATCTTCGTAGACAACCCGATCACCATGACGATCGGCCGCGAAGTCTACGGCTTCCCCAAGCAGGCCGGTTGGGTGGACCTGCCTATGGCCGAACCCCTCACTCCATTCTCCGTAGACGGGCAGGCGGTCGCCACCCTCGGCGCGGGCAACCCCATCACCCGTGAACGCCTCATCACCGTCACGCGCGAGGCCAACGCTCCGGGACCAGCGGCGGAGTCGTGGGACACGCTCGACATGGTGTGGCGCAGGGTGCTCACCCACATCGGCGCCGCCGACCACCACACGCTCCGGCGGCGCAGGTGGTTGCCGCGCTGGCGGGCCGCGGGTGCCATCTCCCGCACGCGCCACGTCGTGGCCGGCCTTCCCCACCTCGTGCGGGCGCTCATCTCGTTCGGCAAGACGGAGATCCACCTCATGGAGTCGTTCTCCGGCGGCCGGGTGCCCCTCCTGCTCCTCAAACAGTTGCGTTCAGCCGGAGACAACGCTGAGGCGGCCTACCAGGCCCTCGTCACCTCGACCGTGTCGATTCGTGGCTTCCACGGCGCCGGACTACTCGCTGGCAAGCACACCTGCCAGTTTGCCAGCCTGGCGAGTCATCCTTTCGCCGCCGACCTCGGCTTCGCCAGCCCAGACATACCCGTGACCATGGGCTTCTGGGTAGAGGTTGACTTCTCCCTGGCCGCAGGCCGGGAACTCTGGAGGGCAAGCTAATGACCGAACCACGGCGTGTGGCGATCCTCGGTGGCGGGATGGGTTCGCTCAGCACCGCCTACTGGCTAACCTCCGCACCCGACTGGCGCGAACGCTATTCGGAGATCACCGTCTACCAGGTCGGCTGGAGACTGGGCGGCAAGGGAGCAAGCGGCCGCGGGCCCCAGGGCCGGATCGAAGAACATGGCCTCCACGTCTGGCTCGGCTTCTACGACAACGCCTTCCGCCTCATGCGCGAGGTCTACGCGGAGACCGGCAAGGCCCCCGCACCAGCCCCAGGTGCGGCGGGCCCATTCCGCACCTGGACCGATGCCTTCAAGCATCGGCCATGGGTCCAGATGGAAGAGCGCGACGGCGACAGCTGGAAGCTCTGGTCGCTGAAGTTCCCCCAGGATGACAGCCTGCCCGGCGGAGCCCCGGCCTCCGCGGAGCATTCGTCCTGGCACTATTGCGAGCGCATCCTCTCCTGGCTGTGGGGCCACGCCACCGGTGAGATGCCCGCTGAGGCTTACCGGGGCCCCGGCGGCCGTATCCGCAAGTGGCTCCACCGGCTCATCTCCTCGTTCCGCCAGGCCGAGCGTGTGGCTAAACACGTGTTCGATGCGGCCGGGCTCGCAGCATTGGATGACGCCCGTGGCCTGGCGAAAGAGCTTGGGAGCGTGCACCCACATCTCCATCCGCCGGAGAGGCACCACATCCTGGCCGGGCACCTCGAACGCGCCGTCGCGCACACCCGCGCGCAGCTGTCCGGCACGGCCTCCTCACTCGGCGACGACCTCCGGCGCGCCCTCATTGTGGCGGACCTCGGTGCAAGCATGCTCATCGGCCTTCTGCGCGATGGAGCCTTCCACCATGGCCTCGAACCGCTCGACGACTGGGACTTCCGCGAGTGGCTCGGCCGCCACAATTGCTCGCCCGCGGCTCTCAATTCCGCTCCCGTGGCCGCGCTGTACGACCTCGCCTTCGCCTACCAGGACGGGGACCCTCAGAAGCCGCGGTTCGCCGCCGGCACCGCCACCCTCGGGCTGCTTCGCCTCTGTCTCGACTACAAGGGCGCCATCTTCTGGCAGATGGAGGCGGGCATGGGCGACACCGTCTTCACGCCGCTCTACCTTGTCCTCAAAGCGCGCGGCGTGCGCTTCAAGTTCTTTCACCGCGTCGAGGAGCTGGGCCTGGCGGACGGCAACCGGCAGATCGACACGATCACCATGTCCGAACAGGTGAAGCTCCGGCCGGGCCTCGAAGAGTATGATCCGCTGCAACCAGTGGGTGACCTGCTCTGCTGGCCGTCCGAGCCCCTCCGCGATCAGATCGCGGATGGCGAACGGCTCGCCGGTTACAATCTTGAGTCCTTCTGGACGGACTGGCGCAACGCCCGCACGTTCGACCTCCAGCGCGGGCGTGACTTCGACGACGTGGTGCTTGGCATCTCGGTGGGCGCCCTTCCATTTCTCACCAAACAGCTCATGGCCGCCGACGAGCGCTGGGCGGCCATGGTCACGGGCCTCCAGACGGTCCGTACGCAGGCCAGCCAGCTCTGGTTCGCCCCGGACACAGCCGCGCTCGGTTGGAAGTCGAGCACCGCGCTCTTCGGTTCATACGTGGACCCATTCAGTTCAGGTTCCGATTTCAGCCACCTGATACCACGCGAGGGCTGGGAGGAGCCGAACCTCCCGCGGAGTCTCTGGTATCTCTGCGACGCTATGCCCGACGCCGGAGAGCCGTTTCCCCCGCGCACGGACGCGGGCTTTCCTCGCCGGGCCTACGAACAGGTGCGCGCGAACACGCGCGACTTCGTTGGCAGCGCCGGCCATCAGCTTTGGCCTGCCGCAGCCCCCACCCCCGGCGACTTCCGCTGGGAGATGCTTGTCGATCCTTCGGGGCACGCGGGCGCAGAGAGGCTCAACGCTCAATTCTTCCGAGCCAACATCGACCCATCCGAGCGCTACGTCTTGTCGGTCCCACGCACGACCACCCTGCGCCTCGGCCAGGGCGAGTCAGGCTTCGATAACCTCTTCCTCGCGGGCGACTGGACGAAGGTCTACCTCAACGCCGGGTGCATCGAGTCCGCCGCAACCTCCGGCATGCTCGCCTCGAACGCCATGTGCGGTTTCCCCGCCATCAACGACATCGCCGGCCGCTCTCCGTTCGAACCCCGCCCTGATGCCTGATCATGGGCAGCCGAAGTGCCGGGGAAACCAGCTGGTTGCGTGACGCAATTGTCGTCTCAGGCTGGCCGTTCTTGAAGAGCTGGAGCTTGAGGCGTGCGAGTTCCCTGGCGGAGAGGGAGCTGTAGATCTTGCTGAGGCGGGCGTCGTTCATCGCCGGCCGCCGGGGAGGGACTGGAGCCGCGAAGCGGTGGCTGCTTCAAGGGCCTCCACCCGTGCTTCGAGTTCGCCAACCTCCAGGAGCTTGACGGCGACGGTGGCCAGGGTCGCGAGGGTGCGGGAGCGGTTGACGCTGTTCTCCAGGCCGAGGGTGTCGAGCGCGGCGACCTCGATCAGGCGGCGGATCCTGGGGACGGAGTCGAGGCCCTCGAAGTCGTAGACTCCGGAGACGATCCGTTCGCGCCGGCGCCGCTGGCCGCCGAGACGGCGTGCTTCGGTGGCTTCTTCGGCATGCTCGGGCGAGTGCCAGAAGCAGTACGGCTCGTCGCGCAGGGGTGTCGCCCGGCACTGGATGCCGGCCTCGGTGATCGCGCTGCAGCCACGGCGAC
>JANMTH010000335.1:0-2397 GCA_031390305.1 Thermoflexaceae bacterium | reverse complement strand
GCGCGAATTCGTGGCCCTGATTGGGCGTTCGGGATCGGGGAAGACGACCCTCCTGAACATGATGGCGGGGCTGGACAAGCCGACCTCTGGCGAAGTCTGATAGACGAGCGCCGAATCGACACCCTCCCGGAGCGCGAACTGACGGCGATCCGCCGCCGCCACCTCGGCTTCATCTTCCAGTCGTTCGGCCTGCTCCCATTGCTTTCCGCCCAGGAGAACGTGGAGCTTCCCCTCCGCATCGCCGGGTTCAACCACGGCGACCGGATCCGGATGGCGAAGAGCGCGCTCGACCTTGTCGGGCTCACCCGGCGGGCGCACCACCGCCCGTACGAGCTTTCGGGCGGCGAACAGCAGCGTGTCGCCATCGCCCGGGCTATCGCCACCGAACCGCGTCTCATCCTCGCCGACGAACCGACAGGCGAGCTCGATTCGACGACGGCGAAGGCCGTGTTCGGGCTGCTCCGCGCCCTTTCTCGCGAACAGGACTTCACGGTCATCACCTGCACCCACGACCGCCTGGTGATGGAGATGGCCGACCGCGTGGAGGAGCTGGCCGACGGCCGCCTGGTGGCGGAACACGAACAGGAGCTCTGGCGCCACGTCCAGGCGAGCGAGCGGAGCCCGTTCGAATCCGGGCCGGCGGGAACGGGAGCGGCAGGCGCGCCACAGCGCCTCTCGTCGCTCGTCGGCGCCGACGCGAGTGTCTTCGTCCGCCCTTCGCCCCCGCCCGAGCAGGCGCGGAACGGTGCGCACGAAGACGCGCCCGGCGCCGAAGAGCCGCCGCCCGGCGATGGTGAGCCCGTTCGCTGGGCGCGCCCTCCGGAATGACGCGGATAGCCACCTGTACCTGGGCGCCGACGGCGCTCAGTGGCCCACGCCTGACCGGTGGCGGCGGGCAATCCGAGCTGGCCACGCTCGAAGGCGCCGAGGCGGTCGAGCGGCTCCTCGCCCCGGTACGCCATGCGGAGGCGCTGGGCATCGACAACCTGCTCGTCGCCCAGCGCTGGTGGGGGACGGGCGAGGAGATCGAAGGCTCGACCTACGACGCCATCGCGATGACCGGGTTTTACGCCGCGCGCACCGAGCGGATTCGCCTGATCACGGCGGTCCACCCCGGCTTCTTTCTGCCCGGGCCGATCGCCAAGTGGGGAGCGACGCTCAGCCGCGTGACTGGCGGGCGCTGGGCGATCAACGTCACGAGTGGCTGGCACGAGGCGGAGTTCGCGATGTACGGCGTCGATTGGCTGGACCACGACGCCCGTTACGAACGGTCGAAGGAGTTCATCGAGATCATCCGCGGGGCATGGGCTGAAGGGCCGTTCGACTACGCGGGTGAGCACTTTCGCGTCCGCGGTCTGGTAGTCGATCCGCCACCCGCGGGGCTGCTCGAAGTCTTCCAGGGCGGGCAATCCGAGGCCGCCCTGGGCATGGCCGCGACGCACAGCGACTGGATGTTCCTGAACGGTGGCCCTATCGAGAAGATCGCCGGGATCATCGAGCGCGTTCGCGCCCTTGCCAGTGCCCGTGGGCGCACCGTCCGCTTTGCGCTCTATGCGATTCCACTTTGCCGCCGCGGCGATGACGAAGCCGAAGCGGCAGTGGCCGCCATGGTTGCCCGCATCGATCCTTCACGCGTCGCTCAACGGCGGGAGCGCGTCTCCGGGGCGGAGGGCATGTGGGCGCCATCGGACGACCCGCTGACCACGCTCGACTCGAATGAAGGCTTCGCCAGCCGCCTGATCGGGAGCCCCGAGACCGTCTGGCGGCGGATCCTGGCGTTTCACGAAGCCGGGGTGGAGATGTTCCACCTGGCGCTCCACGACGAGCTCTTCAACGCCGAGGTGCTCCCGCGCATCCAGCGGCACGGCTGACGGGGCGGGCCTGTCACCGGCCCCGGAACACCGCCTGCTCCTTGCGAAGGAAGGCGGCGACGGCGGCGCGATGGTCGGCCGTGTTCGCCGCCTCCCGCTGGGTTTCGGCCTCGCGTTGGAGGAGGCCATCGAACGAGAGATGCTCGGCCTCGTCCAGAAGGCGCCGCGTGAGGACGTAGGCGCGAGTGGCTCCGGCGGCGATCCCGCCCGCGAAGGCGCGGGCGTCGGTGGCGAAGGTCTCGGCCGGGAAGACGCGATCGACCATGCCAAACGCGAGCGCCGCCGTCGCATCGAGCTGTTCGCCCGTGACCAGCAAGGCCATCGCCCGGCCCCGGCCGACGAGCCGGGGCAAGGTGTAGGCCATGCCCGCGTCCGGCACGAGGCCGATGCGCGTGAAGGCGGTGGCGAATCGGGCGTTGGCGGCCGCCACGCGAAGGTCGCAGGCGAGGGCCATCGCCATCCCCGCCCCGGCCGCCACGCCGTTGACGGCGGCGATGACGGGCATCGGGATGACGCGGAGATAGCG
>JANMTH010000233.1:0-2382 GCA_031390305.1 Thermoflexaceae bacterium | reverse complement strand
ATCGAGTGGCACGGCGAAGTCATCCCGAGGGGCGCCGCGGTCTCCGTCTCCATGCACTCCGCCAACCGCGATGAGCGCGTCTTCCGCGACCCCGACGCCTTCGACATCTTTCGCGACGACCTCTACATGGGCCGGGATATGCGCATCGGCTATCGCGAAGGCAGCCGGACTTCGCACATCGCCTTCGGGATGGGTAAGCACTTCTGCGTCGGCTACCAGCTCGCCCGTTACGAGGCGGTGATCGGTTCGAAGCTGTTGCTCGAAGCGATGGGCAACCCGCGCATCGCCGATGGCCAGAATCCGAAGATAGGCGAGGGCATGGCGATGCGCTCCGTCAAGCGTCTGCCGCTCGTCTTCGACGGGCGCTAATCCGAGGGGAAGAACGATGGGACGACTCACGGACCGCGTCGCGGTCATCACCGGCGCGGGCTCGGGGCTGGGGCGGGCGATGGCCCTCCGCTTCGCCGCCGAGGGCGCCGATGTCGCCTGCGCCGATATCAACCTTTCGGCGGCCGAAGAGACCACCACCGCGATCCGCGAGCTGGGCCGGAAGTCCTTCGCGATCGAAACCGATGTCCGCAGCGCCGAGCAGCTCGCCGCCATGGTCGGCCGGACGGTTTCCGAACTCGGCCCGCCCTGGGTTGCCGTCGCCAACGCCGGGATCAACCGCGGCGGCACGCTGCTGACGCTCACCCCGGCCGACTGGCAGTCCGTCATCGATATCAACCTCACCGGAGTCTTCCTTACTTGCCAGGCGGCGGCGCGAGCGATGGTTGAAGCGGGCAGGGGCGGCCGGTTGATCAGCATCGCCTCCGTAGCCGCCGAAAAGGGCTTTCCGGGCCTCATTCCCTACGGAGCGGCGAAAGCTGGTGTCCGCCACATGACGCGCTCCATGGCCCAGGAGCTGGCGGGCTATCGGATCACGGCGAACAGCATCGGCCCCGGCCTTATCGCCACGCCGTTCGGCGGCGGAACCTGGACCGATGAACGCAAGGCGGCGGCGGGCGCCGGTATCCCCCTCGGGCGCGTCGGCGAACCGTCCGATGTCGCGTCGGTCGCCGCCTTCCTCGCGAGCGACGAGGCCGAGTTCGTGACCGGGAGCTACTACCTGGTGGATGGTGGCATGACGGACGCGGGCTTCGGCGGCGCGGGCCGCCCGAACTGACCGGCTATGCTGGGCCGCCGCCGGCCGCCGGTAGTCTCAGTACGAAGCGGGCGCCAGCCGTGTACGAGCCATCGACGCGCACCGTGCCACGATGCGCTTCGACGATCGCGCGCGTGATCGCGAGGCCGAGCCCGGCGCCGCCAGCGTCCCGCGCCCGCCCCGCATCCAGCCGCGTAAACCGTTCGAAGACCCGTTCCTGATCGCCCGGTGGTATTCCGTCCCCGTCATCCGCGACGGCGAAGTGCACGGAGTCCGCTTCCTCCCTGAGCTCGACGGCGATGTGCGTGCGCGCGTGCCGGGCGGCGTTCTCCAGCAGGTTCCGTACGGCGCGGGTCAAGCCATCCGGGTCGCCGCGCACGGCTGCCGCGGAAACGTTGGAGGCATCGACGGTCAGGTGACCACGGGTGCGCAGGCGGCGGACCTCCCGAAGCACCAGGTCGTCGAGGTCGATAAGCTGCTTCACGAACGCTCGTTCCGCCCGGCCGCTCTCCGAAAGCGCCAGGAGGTCGTCGACGAGGCGCTGCATGCGGTCGATTTCGGCCAGGATCTCGGTCTCGTCCTCCTTCCGGTCGAGCTTCGCGACCTCCACCTGGGCGCGAATGCTGGCGAGGGGGCTTCGCAGTTCGTGAGCGGCGTCGGCCACGAACTGGTCCTCCCTTCGCTGGGCCGATTCCAGCCGATCGAGCATGCCGTTCATCGTCCGCGCCAGGCGGCCCACCTCGTCGCCGGCGGAGGGTGCGGGAACGCGCCGCGAAAGGTCCCTGCTGCCGATCCGCGCGACTTCGGCGCGGATGCCTTCGACTGGCGCGAGCGCCCGCCCGACAAGCCACCAGGCGCCGACCGCGACCAGGGCGACGACGAGCGGGATGCCGATCCGGAGGAGCGCGGTGAGGTTCGCCACGCTCTCGACAACCGGGTCCAGGCTTGCGGCGACGTAGATCGTATAGCGTCCCGATGGCGCCTCCACGCCGCGGGCAAGTACGCGGAAGGACTCGCCGGGTTCGCTGGCGACCGTCTTCGAAGGGCTGATGCGCGTTTCGCCAGCCAGCGGACGGGCCGTGCTGACGGCGGGTTGCCCGGCCACGTTCCCGCTCGCCGCGATTATCTGGCCGTCGTCGCTGAGGATCTGGGCGGCGGACTCCTCGACATCGCTGACGGACAGGGTCGCCGGCGGTGGCCCGTTGGCGAGCAGCGCCTCGAGGTCGTTGGCGCGAAGC
>JANMTH010000229.1:0-2763 GCA_031390305.1 Thermoflexaceae bacterium | reverse complement strand
CCGCTCCCGCCGAAGCCAGCCGCAGCCGCCGGCAGCCTCGATCGCGGCCAGGGCTGACCACGCCGCACTCCTCCGGCCCGCCGGTCGCGGCGGGGAGGGGGCCCGGATCGCCCTCCACCCGCGTTACGGTCGGCGGTCCATGGCCGCCTGAAGAGGTTGCAGGCGGGATCGTCGACGCCTAGAATGCGTCCGATTGGACCACGCTGTCGAGGGAGCGGATCGCCCGCTCTACGCGACAGTTCCACCATCAGAACTCGACCTGGGGAAGACCATCGGCGCTCACCTGGAGGTAGGATCATGGAATTAGGCAAGCTTGGCGTGTTCTGTTTTACCGATTCGCTAAGTCCCGCGCAGTTGACCGAGCTGGCCCAGCAGACCGAACGCCTAGGCTATGGAGCGCTGTGGTATCCGGAAGCGCTCAGCTATGAATCCTTTGCCCTAGGCGGCTTTCTGCTGCACCAGACGACAACGTTGAACATCGCCGCAGGCATCGCCAACATCTACGCCCGCGACGCCACCACGATGAAACAGGGGCAGCACACACTGGCGAGTTTGTCAGGCGGGCGCTTCCTGTTGGGATTGGGTGTTTCCCATGTGCCCCTTGTCGAGGACGCCCGCGGCCATAAGTACAAGAAACCCGTACCGACAATGCGCGCCTACTTGGATGCCATGGACAAGGCAACCGCCATTGCGCCGCCGCTTGAGGAGCCACCCCCAATAGTGCTGGCAGCGTTAGGTCCGCAGATGACTGCCTTGGCCTCTGCCCACACCGCCGGAGCCTTCCCCTACAACGTTACGCCAGCGCACACGGCGCGGGCGCGGGCGATCGTCGGCCCCGACAAATGGCTTTGTGTCGAGCAAAAGGTGCTCCTGGTCACGGACCAGAGCAAGGCCCGGGAAGTAGCACGACAGGCGTTGGCTTTCTACATGCCTCTCCCAAATTACCGGAACAACTGGCTACGCCTGGGCTTCAGCGAGGCGGATCTGGCGGATGGTGGCAGTGACCCGTTCCTGGACGCCATGGTCGCTTGGGGAGACGCGGCGGCGCTCAAGCAACGCGTTCAGGACCACTTCGACGCCGGGGCAAGCCATGTCTGTATCCAAGCCCTACATCCGGATGGGCAGCCTTTGCCTGACTGGGAAGCCCTGGCAGCGCTCGCTCCCTAGACGGACACAGATGATTCGCGACGAACATACGGCCGCCGATGACCACGATCACGCCATTGGCGCGGCTTTCAGCCGTTCGCGGCCCGTCGCGTCCGCCTCGGGCTTCGCCCAGGCCACGCCGCCGGGCATCACGATGGACGAGGGGCTTCGCCACCTCGGCCCGGTGCGGCTGATTCGGCGCCCAGGCCGGTTGGAGCTGCACGGTCCCCTACGATTCGGCCGACCGCGTCCCGGGCGACCATCCTGGTCGCCTGGCGCCGCGAGCCGCTTCCTTACGGATTGGCTCGGGCCGACCGCCCTCCGCAAGTTCGGCGTCCGGTTCACCCGCCAGGTCTGGCCGGGCGATTCGCTGACATCGAAGGCGGAAGTCACCGCCATCGAAGACGAAGGCGGCCTTCAGATCGTGACCCTGAGCGTCGTGACGACGAACCAGAACGGCGAATCGGTCGTCGAAGGCGAGGCCGTCGCCGCCATCTGAGGCGCTCGTGCCACGGCACCCGGCCGGCGGCCACACCTCGGCTACGGCTCGGGCAAGCGACCTCAGGCCGCCGCGCCCTCCACCGATCGATCCGTCAGAACGCTCCGTGTGTAATCGCAGACCTGGTCGCGCCCGGCCCACTTCGCCTGGTACAGGGCCGCGTCGGCGAGCTTGATCAGCTCCTCGCAGTCCGTCCCGTATTGGGGTCCGCTGGCGAATCCGATAGAGACGGTCACCGGTCCGACCGGCTCCAGGTTCTCCCCGGTCAGGGGCATCCGGGCGACCGCCGCCCGTACGCGCTCCAGCCTCGCCAGGACTTCGTCCGCGTCCGCGGATTCGATCACGATCGTGAACTCCTCGCCGCCGTAGCGGTAGACGAAGTCGTCGGCGCGCAGCGTCGAACGGAGGCCCTCCGCCACGCGCTGGAGCGTGATGTCTCCCACCTTGTGCCCGAACTCGTCGTTGAACCGCTTGAAGTGGTCGATATCCACCATCGCAAAGGCTACCTGCTTCCCGTCCGCCAGCGCCCGGCCGAAGCGCTCGCCGATCTGGCGGGTCAGCTGGCGCCGATTAGGAAGGCTCGTCAGGGCGTCGTGGTGCGCCTGATGGTCGGTCGCCTCGTGCGTATCGGCCGCCACGATCGCCGTCGCCACCTGGGAAGCCATCATCTCCAGGATCTGTTCGTCGTCCTCTCCAAAAAGGCCCGGCGTCCTGCTCCAGCACTCCATCGTCCCGACGACGCGCGCACCGACGATGAGCGGCACTACGAGGCCCGATGAGGCCTCCAGGATGCCCTCGCCGCGGCCAAGAAGCGCTTCGGCGCCGGCGTCGATCCGATTGATCTTTCCGCGCTTCGCTACGCGCCCCACGACGCCTGTGCCGAGCTCGATCTCGGAGTCGTCCGCCGCGTCGCCCTCCGCTTCCTGGGCGCTTCCAAGCAGGACGAGGAGCTCCCCGCGGACGAGCCGGAGCGCCACCATGTCGGCCCCGACCAGACGGCGGGCCTGGGTCGCCGCGGTCTGGACCACGTACTTCATGCTCAGCGTCTCCGAGACCTCGATGACGATCTGGTACAGCGCCTGGAACTGCTCGTTCCGTCGCGCCATCTGGCGCGAAGC
>JANMTH010000186.1:0-3406 GCA_031390305.1 Thermoflexaceae bacterium | reverse complement strand
CTCTCGAAGCTGCTCGCGCCGTTCACCCCGTTCATCGCCGAGGAGCTCTGGCAGAACCTCGTCCGCTCGATCGACGCGGAAGCGCCGGAGAGCGTCCACCTGGCAAGCTGGCCGAGTCCACAGCCCCTGCCGGGCAACGTAGTCCTGACGCCAATGCCTGCCAAGCTGACGCTGACCACCTACGCTCCAACGGTCACTATCGGGCTCGTCGATCAGGCCCTCAACGCCGAGACGCAGCTCGTGAAGCGGGTCTGCTCGCTCGGGCGCGCCGCGCGGGCGAAGGCCGGGATCAAGGTCCGGCAGCCCGTCGCCGAGGTGTGGTTCCGCCCGCGTAACGCCGAGGAGCTGACGGCGATCCTCCGCAACACCGATCTCATCCTCGAAGAGCTGAACGGCAAGGCGCTGAAGGCGATCACGGATGTGGCAGCGGTGGGCGAAGTCGTGGTGAAGCCGAACCTGCCCGTGCTGGGGCCGAAGTTCGGGGCGAAGCTCGGCGCTATCCGCGCCAACCTGGCGAAGCTCCCCGGCCACGAGGTCGAGGACGCCCTCCGCAGGAACGGGAGCGTCGAACTTGCCGAGGCCGGTGTCACCCTCGAACGCGACGACCTCCTTCAGCCGGAGTTCGTGGCGAGGGCCGGGTACGCCGCCGCCAGCGAATCGGGCTACACGGTCGCCATCACCACCACCCTGACGCCCGAACTCGAGGACGAAGGGCTGGCCCGCGAACTCGTCCGCCGCCTCCAGGACATGCGCCGCGAGGCCGGCTTCGCCCTCGCCGACCGGATCACGGTTTGGTATAGCGGCGGCGGCGACCTCGCCCGCGTGATGCGCTCCCACGGCGCCTACATCCGCGCCGAAACCCTGAGCACGGAGCTGCTGGAAGGCGCCCCGCCCGCGGACGCCTCCGCGGCCGAACACGACCTCGAAGGGGTGGCGGTGAACCTGGCCGTCCGCCGGAACGGGTAACCCTGGCCTTGGCCGTTGGCAGCAGACGCTCCTCGGACCTCGGACCGTCCGGTATACTGAGCCCATGACAACGGCAGAACCGAAGGAACGCGCGAAGAACGAGCCCGGCTGGGACATGGTCGATGGCGTCCTTGTGGAGCGCGATATGGGCAACGAGAGTGACTACGTTGGCGCGAACTTCATTACGCTTCTGAACGACCCGGTGAAGCGCGGGAACCTCGGGCGCGTTTTCGGCGCCAGCGCCGGTTACCAGTACCCCGAGCTGGATAACGGGCGGCTCAAGTTCCCGGACGTTTCGTACGTTGCCAACGAGCGCCTGGCGGGTGGTGTGCCCAAGAGCTGGGCGCCCTTCCCGCCGGACCTCGTGGTCGAGGTCGTCTCGCCGAATGACGAGGCCGACGAAGTCCAGCAGAAGGTTCGCCAGTGGCTGGCCGGCGGCGTGCGCCTCCTCTGGGTGGTCTACCCAGAAGCGCGGGAGGTGGTGGCCCACCACCCGGACCGCAGCTCACAGGCCTTCGTGGTGGGCGAAGAGCTGAGCGGGGAGGACGTGATTCCCGGCTTCCAGTTGCCGTTGGCGGACGTGTTCGAGGGCCTGTAGAGGCTGCGCGCGTGTGCTACATTTCTCCCATGAGAAGCGATTGGCGGGTTGGTGAAACGCGGTTCCTGGGCCTGACAAGCCGCCCCGCCCTCGTGGTGGCGGCGGTCATGGCCTGCGGGGCGTGTGTGATGATCGCGCTGTTGGCCACCGGGGTCATCCCACTACTGCCCATCGGTGGGCTGATCCTCGGCCTCTTCTTCGCGGCCGTGCTCTTTCCCGTGTTCCTGTTCCCTCCGTTTTACCGCTGGCCGTTTGGCAGCAGCTACCACGTTCCCGACGACCGGCCTCAGCGCAGGTAGCATGAACGGCGCAACCGGACGGGGCAGCATCGGGCGTGGTCGAGCGGCCGGGCGTGACCGCTCCCGTGTGGTCGCGGTACTGTGCGGCTGAGGGCGGGCGGGGCAGGGTTTGAACAACCCGCGCCCGCTGAGGGGCGCGACTACCTGGGTATGGCGTGGGGCGGGCGGGGTCGAGCTGTCCGGCGTGACCGCTCCCGTGTGGTCGCGGTACTGTGCGGCTGGGGGCGGTCGAGGCAGGGTTTGAACAACCCGCGCCCGCTGAGGGGCGCGGCTACCTGGGGTATGGCGTGGGCCGGGCGTGGTCGAGCGGCCGGGCGTGACCGCTCCCTCGGGACGAGGACCTCCCTCTCTCGTCTCTCGTCTCCCGTCTACCTAATGTCCGTGCGCGGCCTCCATCGCCTTCTTGTGGTCGGCGATCACCTTCGCCGCGATCTGGCCGGGGACTTCGCCGTAGTGGTCGAACTCCAGTTCAAAGGCGCCCCGGCCCTGGGTGATCGAGCGCAGGTCGGCGGCATAGCGCTGCACTTCAGCGAGCGGCACCTCGGCGTCGACGACGCTGACGTGGCCGTCCGGGTTGATCCCGTGAATCTTCGCCCGCTTCGTGTTCAGGTCGCTGACGACATCGCCGGCGTGGTCCTCTGGCGTGAAGACGCGGATGGTCACGATCGGCTCCAGGAGGGTGGGCCCGGCCGCCGCGACCGCCTCCTTGAGGGCCTGTGATGCCGCCAGCTTGAACGACATCTCGCTCGAATCGACGGGGTGGTGCTTCCCGTCGGTGAGGACGACTTCGCAGTCCGTAAGTTCGTAGCCAGCGACCACGCCGTCCTTCGCGGCCTCCATGATCCCCTTCTCCACGGCGGGGATGAACTCTCGCGGCACGGCCCCTCCGACGACCTTTTCGGTGAACTTCAGTCCGGAGCCACGCGCACCGGGGAGAACGTCGATCGTCACGCGGCCATACTGGCCATGGCCACCGGTCTGCTTCTTGTGGGTGTAGTCGGCGCTCGCCTTCCTGCCAACGGTCTCGCGGTAGGGGACGCGGGGGAGCGTCAGCTCAACATCGATGTTGAACTTCCGCTTGAGGCGCTCGACTGTCACTTCGAGGTGCGCGTCGCCAAGGCCGGCGAGGATGACTTCGCCGCTGGCGGGGTCGCGGCTCAGCCGCAGGCCCGGGTCCTCCTCCACAAGCCGCTGGAGGCTGGGGCCGAGCTTATCGACGCCCGCCTTGGAGAGAGGATGGACGGCCATACTGTGGACCGGGGCCGGGAAGGCGATCTCGGGGAGGGTGTAGGGCTTCTCCTTCGTCGCCAGCGTGTCGCCAGTGGTAGTAACGGCGAGCTTCGCAACGACGCCGATGTCGCCGGCCTGGAGCTGGGTCACCGGCTCCTGGTCCTTGCCGCGCTGCGCGTACAGGGTGCCCAGCCGTTCGTCGGCCTGCTTGCCGACGTTCCAGACGTGCGAATCGGCGCTGACGGTGCCGTTCATCACGCGGATGTACGTCAGTTTGCCGACGTATGGGTCGGCCGCGCTCTTGAAGACGAGG
>JANMTH010000170.1:0-2594 GCA_031390305.1 Thermoflexaceae bacterium | reverse complement strand
CGCGGCCGACGAGCTCCACCGCACGGGCACCTCCGCCGTCGGGACTCGCATCCATCAGAACACGTCGAGCGGCTCACCCTGCGGTGCGCCATCGAGGCAGGCCATGATCGCGGGCGAGACGCCGGTGTGGTACGGCGCGCTGGAGTAGCGGGCGAACGCCTCCTCATCGAAGAAGGAGAGGAAGAGGATGTACTGGGGCCGCTCGCCGCGCGTCTTGCGGTATTCGAAGAGCTGGCCGGGTTCGTTGGCGGCGACATCGCGGACGAGCCCGGAGACGAGCGCTTCGAACTCGGCCTCCCGGCCTTTGGCGACATCCAGCCGCCAGAGCATCGTCGTCGCCGCCATAGGTCCTCCGGCGGGCGAACTGCCCGCCCCGGGGAATTCTGGCCGGACAGCCAGGAATTCGCAAGCGCGGGATTGGCGGAGGGCGTACGACCGGGTACGCTGCGCCGCAAGTCACGCTCTGGAGTTCGCAACGATGCCGCCTCTCATTCGCTTCCCCGTCTTCCAGTACGCCTGGGTGGTTAACGATATCGATGAGGGCTGCCGCCGCTGGACGGAGACGACCGGCGCGGGGCCGTTCTTCGTGACGCGCCACCACAAGGGCGAAAAGCACGTCGATCACGGCCAACCGTTCAGCGGCGACTTGAGCTACGCCTTCGGCTACGCGGGCACGACCCAGATCCAGCTCATCCAGGTGCACGACGACACGCCTTCGATCTACCGGGACATGTTCGCGGCGGGCGAAGAGGGCTTCCACCACGTCGCGATGCTGGTGCCCGATCCACCCTGGGAGGAGCGGGCGCGCTTCGCGGCGGCGGGCTACCCGTCCGTCTCCGAGCTCTGGGCGGTCGCTGATGTCTGCTATATCGACACGCGGAAGGCGACCGGCTGCTACACGGAGCTGCACGGCGACAACGCCCAGATCCGGGCGGTCTTCCAGGGTTGGAAGGAAGCGGCCGACTCCTGGGACGGCGTTACGGAGCCGATCCGCGAACGTGCGCCGCGGCGGTAGCGCGCAACGAATCCGCGGGCGGCACGTTTCGGCTACAGGCCGCCGCTGACCACGAGGGTGTGCCCGGTGACCCAGCTGGCGGCCGGCGAGGCGAGGTAGACCACCGCCGCCGCCACATCGCGCGGGGCGCCGAGCCGCTTCAGGGGCACGCCTGGGCCGATGGCGGCGTGGAGCTGCTCTTCGCTCAGCTTCGTGTACTCCAGCATCACCTCGGTCGGGATGGGGCCGGGGGCAACGCCGTTGACACGGATCAGCGGCGCGTGTTCGGCCGCCAGGGTGCACGTCAGGCTATCGACCGCCGCCTTCGCGGCGGAGTATGGCCCGTTCATGGGCGAGGGCTTACCGGCGGCGATCGAGGAGATGTTGATGATGCTCCCACCGTTCGCCATCCGCCGGGCAGCGGAGGCGGCGCCGGCCCAGACGGCCTTGAGGTTGAGGTCGAGCTGGTTGTCCCAGGCGGCCTCGGGCGTGCCTTCGAGGGTCCGCGCCGTGCGGTCCTGAGCGCCGCCGGCGTTGTTTACCCAGATGTCGAGGCGGCCGAGGCCATCGACGGCCGCCTGGGCGAGGGCGTCGATGGCGGCGAGGTCAAGCATATCCGTCGGCACGGCGAGGGCGCGGCGCCCCAGTGCCCGTACACGGCCCGCCACGGCCTCGATCTCGTCCTTCCGCCTGGCGGCGACGACGACATCGGCGCCGGCCTCCGCGAGGGCGATGGCGATCCCTTCGCCGATCCCTCGTCCGCCGCCCGTTACCACGGCCACGAGCCCGTCGAGCCGGAAATCGTCGAGAATACTCATACTCGTCCCTCAACCCTGAATCATCGGAGTGTACGGAAATGTCCGCTGAGAGAAACAAGGCAGTCGTTCGCAAACTCTTTGAACTGTGGAACGCGGGCGACACGTCACGAGTGGGGGAGTTCTACGACCCGGCGTACTTGGCGGATTACCTGCCCTACAGTTCGCGAGCCGGCCTCGATGGCATCCGGGCGATGATCGAGGGCGCACACGCCACGTTCCCCGACTACCACGAAGAGCTGCTGGAGATGACCGCCGAAGGTGACCGGGTGGCTGTCTGGCTGCGGATCACGGGCACGCACTCCGGGGCCCCGTGGGGACCGGTCCCGGCGTCAGGCAAGCGCGTGAGCTACGAAGAGATGCTGTTGCTCACCTTTCTCGACGGGAAGGTGCTGCATCAACGCGGGATCGCGGACAACTTGAGCCTGCTGCGCCAGTTCGAGCTCGTCCCGGTCCCGCGAGGCCAGGCGGCCGGCCGGCCGCCTGGCGGCTAACCCGCGTACTCCCAGCCCAGCTCGCGCTCGATCAGCATCTCGCCAGCGCGGACGACGTCGCCGTCGGTCACGTCGCCGATCACGATCGTGTGGTCGCCGGCGGGGACGAACTGGCGGACATCGCAGGTGAACCAGCCGAGGGCGTCATCGAGGACGGGGCAGCCGTTGTCGTGGATGCCGAACTCCAGGCCGTCGAGCTTGTCGATGACGCGGGATTGCATCTCCTCCGGCCGGCCCTTGATCTTCCGGGCGTCGGCGGGCATCACCACTTTGCGCGCGATCTCGTCGCCG
>JANMTH010000148.1:0-5909 GCA_031390305.1 Thermoflexaceae bacterium | reverse complement strand
GGACGCCTGCGAGAACCTCGCCGAACTCGGCGCCCGCGTCGCTCGCTCGCCGCGCGAGGTGGCCGAGGCCTGCCGCGTCGTCTTCACCTCGCTCCCCGGCCCCCAACAGGTCGAGGATGTCGCCCGTGGCGCCGACGGGCTGCTCGCCGGCGCCCGAGAGGGCGACGTGCATATCGACCTCACCACGAACTCCGTCTCCGCCGTCAAGCGGATGGCCGCCCTCGAGGCCGAACGAGGTGTCTTCTACCTCGATGCCCCGGTCACGGGCGGTGTCGCCGGTGCCGAAGCCGGGACGCTCACCGTTCTCGCCAGCGGCGATCGCCTCGCCTTCGAAAGGGCCGAGCCGGTCCTCCAGGCCATCGGCACGAACATCTTCTACCTCGGCGAAACCGGGACGGGCACGCTCGTTAAGCTGATCAACAACCTCATCGTCCTCTGCGCCGGACAGCTGATGCAGGAAGGCGTCGTCCTCGGCGCGAAAGCCGGCCTCGATCCCGCGCGGCTCTACGAGATGCTCCGCCTTGGGACCGCCCGGCCGTTCATCGGCCTCATGCCCCAGGTCGTCGGCCGCCGCTTCGAAAACCCGAGCTTCTCCCTCGGCCTCGCCGCCAAGGATGTCGGACTCGCCCTCGAAACGGCGCGCGACCTCGCCGTCCCCATGCCCGTGACAGCCGCGGCCCACCAAACCTATCTTCGCGCCGTCGCCGCCGGGCTCTCCGCCAGCTCGTTCCTCGCCACCCTCGAAACGCTCGAAGCCGGCGCCGGAACGGCCGTCCCCCGGACCGAGGTCGAGCGCGGCGGCGACCGCGTCTGAAGCCCGAACAATCGCGTCCTTTCCGGGCCGGTTTCCCCCTCGCCCAGCGCACTGGGAGAGGGGCAGGGGGTGAGGGCGCAACGTCCGGCAAACGACCACCCACGTTCTCACGTGAGTTCTGGCCCCAAAACGCGTACCCTCTCCGCCATGTCTCAAGCCCCGGCAAACGGAATCCAGCTCGAATACGACACCTTCGGTAACGCCGCTAACCCGCCGCTCCTCCTCGTCATGGGCCTCGGCGCCCAGATGATCGCCTGGGATGAGGAATTCTGTGCCCTCCTGGCTGCGGCTGGCCACTACGTCGTCCGCTTCGACAACCGCGATGTCGGCCTCTCCACCAAGATCGAGAGCGGTGGCGTTCCCAATGTCCCCGCCATGCTGGAGGCCCGTCTCAAGGGCGAATCGATCAGCGCCCCCTACCTCCTCGCCGATATGGCCGCCGACGCCGTTGGCCTGCTCGACGCCCTTGGTATCGATCGAGCCCATATCGCCGGCGCATCCATGGGCGGGATGATCGTCCAGGAGATGGCCGTCCGCCACGCCGGCCGCGTCCTCACCATGACGTCGATCATGTCGACAACCGGCGCGCCCGATCTCCCCCCGGCGAAGCCCGAAGCGATGGCCGCGCTGGCAACCCCCGCCCCCGCCGACAGGGACGCCTTCATCGCGAACGCCGTCAAGACCTCGAAAGCGATCGGCAGCGCTCCCTACCTCATCGATGAAGAGCGGCTCCAGCGGAACGCCGCCCGCCGCTTCGACCGCTCCTACTACCCGGCGGGCATGGCCCGCCAGATGGCCGCGATAATGGCCAGTGGCAGCCGCCGCGAGGCCCTCGGCGCCGTCCGCATGCCTGTGACCGTCATCCACGGCGCGATCGATCCCCTCGTCCCCGTCGAAGGCGGAATTGATACCCACAAGTCGATTCCCGGTTCCGAACTCGTGATCATCGACGATATGGGCCACGACACGCCGAAGCCGCTCTGGGGCCAGATCACCGCCGCCATCACCGCCACCACGGCCCGCGTACCCGCATGACGCGGGCGAAGATCAGAGGTACGGATGACTGACCGAGAAGTGGGACGCGCCCACGGCGGCGAGGTTGAACGCCTGCGCCACGCCGTTCAGCAACACGAGGAGTTCATCGATGGCCTCCCCGACGCCCTCATCGATCTCGACCTCAAAACCGGCAGCGTCGATGCCATCAACCTCATGACGACGGCCGTCCTTGGATATACGAGAGTGGATGTCGAGGCCGGTCTCCACGGCTCGCGCCTCGCCCACCCCGCCGAACTCGCCAGGATGGCCGAACTCAGCGGGGACTTCATTCGTAAAGGCATGGCCGCTGGCGGCGGCCGCTACCAACGCACCAACGTCTATCAGGCCTTCGACTTTCAGCTTCTGCGCCGCGACGGCACGGAGATCGATGTCGAAGTGAACTGCGCCTACCTCCTCGATGAAGCCGGCCGTCCCCGCATCCTCCGCGCCATGATTCGCGACATCACCGAACGCAAGGCCCTCATCGCACGCCTCGAAGAGGCCCTCAGCGAAGTCCAGACGCTCCGCGGGCTCATTCCCATCTGTGCCTGGTGCCACAAGATCCGCGACGACGGCGGCTACTGGACCCAGCTCGAACAGTTCCTCAGCGAACGCAGCGGCGCCCAGTTCACCCACAGCATCTGCGATTCCTGCGCCGACCGCCTGGTGGATACCCCCGGCGAGGCCTGAGCCCGTCCCGGACCTCGGACCTCAGTCCCGCTGCCGCTCCAGCACCCGCAAGATCGCCGCCACATCCGTCTCCGCCCGTTCGGCGTGTTCCACCGCGTTGCCGTGCGTCGCGTCGCCCAGGCGGTTGCGGACGCCCCCCGCGTTTACCGCCGTCCCGTATCCGATGTACTCGATGTGGTACTTCTGGCAGAGTTCGGCCAACGGCTTGTGGAGGGCCATCCGCCTGCCTTCAGAACGCGCGCGTTCCCGCCCGGTCACGCCGAAATGAACGATCCCGGCCGGCCCTTCCACGACGATTCCCACGCCCTCTCTTCGCCCGATCACACGAAGCGCGCCATCAATGCTCTCCAGTACTTCGCCCGGGGTGAAGTACGTCGCGCCACCAACAACCTGCTTCAGCGACCATCGCGCCCCCCGATATACCGGGTTGAACGCCAGCCAGCGAATGCCTGAAGACTTCAGGCCCGCCGCCGCCACCTTCCTCCCCGCCCGCCCGAATCGCCGCTCGAACTTCAGCGGCACCGATTCGATGCAGACATAACCAGCGGGCACGCGCAGAACAACGAGATCCGGCTTGTCTTGTTCGAGGAACCGCTCCACCCGCGCCGGGAAATCCGGCGTCGGCCAGCAGCGCCGGAAGACCGGCTCCACCGGCTCTCCGAGACGCTCGGAAAGGCGTTTGGCGGCGAGCACGTAGCGCCGTTGCTCCATCGGCACCCAGGCGCCCGCCTCCGAACTGTTCCCAAGCGTAAGGATGCGCACCGGCCCACCGTACGCGCGCCCGTGAGAACGGGGAATCGCCCGGCGGGGCCCCGTTCCCCAATGCCGTCACCCCCAGTCAAACCAGAGCACCGGCGCTCGGCCCCTTCGTGTCCTTCGTCGTTCCAACCTGTAGAGGGGCGGGCGGAATTGCGCGCCAATCCTCGCCCGCCCCCTACCCCGCCACGGGTTGCGAAAGGTGTCCGGCATCCGGCGGCGTAACCGCCGCCGGATGCCAACACGGCGCCAGCCGGCTCTATTCCTCCTCGGGCACTTCCACGTCTTCCCGCTCCCGCCGCTGCACGGCGAGGAAGGCGAGCCAGCCGCTCGCCGCGAAGACGGCGAATCCGAGGATCACCAGGTTCATGTTCATCGCTCTGCTCAGCAGCCCCGATCCGGCCGCCGGCACGCCCGGCGTCTTCTCTCCGGCCGCCCCCTCCGTCGGGCTTCCCGGCCCTCCGCCCGGCCCCGCCGGCGTGTTCGAACCGGAGCCAGGGCCGCCCGGTGTCGGCGTCCCGCCGAGCTGCGGCGGGCTCGCCGGCGTCACGCTCGGATTCGGCAGCCGTTCGCCGAAGTTGTTGTTCACGCTCCGCTTCCCACCGGGGAGAACGATGTCGAAGTGCCTATCGTTCGTCGTCTTGCCGCCAAGGCTGCCGATCGTATCTTTGCCATCAATGTAGCCAGCGGGCTGCGTCTCCGTCACCGTGTAGGTGCCGCCCGCCAGCCCCTGGAAGTCGTAACAACCGTCGCCCCCCGTCTCCATCGTCCGCGCCTCGGCGCCACCGAGCGTGATCATCGTCAGCGGAATCGCCAGCTCGCCCGGCTCCTTGATCCCGTTGTCGTTGGCATCGACGTAGACACAGCCATGGATACTCGCCTTCAGCTCACCGAAGTTGTTCTGCGCCAGGTCCTGGCCGGCAAGCGTCACGCTGATCTTGTCGCTGCTTCGCGTATTCGGGATTGGCGCCGTGTTCCCCGCCGTCTCCAGGCCATCGCTGTATCCCGCTGGCTGCAAGGTCTCGACGATCGTGTACTTTCCGTCCTTGATACAGATCGGCGGCGTATAGGTGTAGACCACCGTCACATCGGCCAGCGCCGTCGTATGGATCTCGTTGATCAGGTTGCCGCCCCCGGTCGTCCGCGAATCCGCCAGCGCGCTAACCTTCAGCGTGACCGTGCCGAGGCCGCTGTATAGCCCGATCGCGCCACCAGTCAGCGTCGTGTCCGTCGAATCGCTGGCGCTCTTCGTCCCGAAGTCGTGGGCGCTCGGCCCCGCGAAGTCCATGCTTCCATCGAACACCGGGGCGTCGAACGAGCCCGCCGTGTCGTTCGGTTCCGCCTTCAAGGCGGCGATGCCCGGAGCCTGGAGTGTCACCACGCCGCTCACCGTCGCCGTAATCGTCGTCGGGTCGCCATCCAGGCTCTCCGCCTTTATCGAACTCTCGATCGTCGCCCCGGCCGTCACCTTCACGCTCTTCAGCGCCCCCTTCGCCGGATCGAACTGGGGAACCGCCTTCGCCGCCGACCAGTCGGTGATCGCTTTCGGGAAGACCACCTTGTGCGACTCCGTCAACGACGGGAGGCCGGGCGAGCCGTCGTTCACGAACGTGTACGAGCCGTCGGCCGCCGTCGTCGTCGCCCCTACGATCGCTCCCGCTTCGTTGCGAAGTTCGATCGGCGTCCCCGCGATCGGCGCCTCCCCGCTCTCCTTCAGGCCGTTGTCGTTCACGTCGTAGTAAACGAACCCGCTGATCACCGGGCAGGCCTGTGCCCGGGCGATACCAGGGCCGACCGCCGGCACGGCGCCCGCGAGCAGGACGATCGCCATGCTAACGCCAATCCAGCGAGACGAAATGCGGCCGTAGAGAGTTCGCGATGGGGTAAAGGCCATACGGTGACCAGGTCCTCCCGGACTTGCTGGTGCACCCCGCAACGCCAGATAGATCTTCTCCGCGCGGACCAGGACTCGACTCCCGGCACATACCCACGCGATCTTCGTGCAGACATTCGGGGCGGGCGATAGGCGGGCCCCGGCGATTGAGAATAACGCACGGCGGGCTTAGGAGGTTAATGCTCGCCTCACCGTTATGCACGACGACTACAGAATCGTCAGGGACGTCTCGTCGCCCCACTCCGGCCGGAGGATGATCCGCTCGTTCTTCAGGTCGAGGTCAATTCCCAGGATCTCCGTGGGGAAGACGCCAAGCAGCGGCTCGCGCCCGCCGGGAAGCTCGAGACACTCAACCGTCCGCGTCCGTCCATCGACCGTAATTTGCGCCCCTTCGAAGAGGCGCGCTGGAACAACGCCCGTCGCCGTACCCACCCTCACTTCATCGAGGAAGGGGAGGCCGAGTTCGGCGATCGCTTCCGCCGGCAGGCAGAGCGTCGTCGCCCCCGAATCGGCCAGCATCGCGTTGTAGTGCACATGCCGCACGGCCGCCTCAGGGATGAGCGCGGAGCGGGTCCGCTCGCGGTCGAACGCGTTCTCGATGGTCACGTTCGCGTAGACCTTGCCCATCTGCCGCTCCTTGTGGGGTGGTGTGCCGGCTGCCAAGGGTCGCACGCCGCGATGGTACCACTGCCCGCAAAGACTGATCGCACCCGTCCGTGC
>JANMTH010000212.1:0-4981 GCA_031390305.1 Thermoflexaceae bacterium | reverse complement strand
CAAGTACGCGTCTGAGAATCTCCGTACCCAGGCGGTAATGGCCGGGTTGAACTCCTTGGGATCTGGCGGGCGCTCTAGGTCTAAAAGGATCGGTAAGTTGACGAGGAGCGCTTCCAAGGGGCGGTTGGCAAACGCCGGCGTCTGCTTGACTTGAAACAGGAAAACGTCGAGTTTCAAGGGCCCGGCGGTTGGCAGCGGGAGGTCGTCGGTGAGCAGTACGCCGTTGACGAGGGCATAGAAGCCATCTATGCCCCCGTCGTTTCCGCCATAGAAATACCCAAGAGCGAGTTCGTCGTCCGAAAGGTCGAAGGGCCTGATGACAATGTCCGCGACGTAATCATATAAGAGTAGGTCGCCGGCCGGAGGCTCCTCATACGTGTCCCTTACCGCTCCGAGGAGGGTCTGCAAGACGGCCCTGTCATTGTCGCCCAAGCCGGTGAACTCCTCGTCGCAATCGCGTGCCGGCGGCCCCGGGGTTGCTGGTGGGCGGTACTGGACTCGAACCAGTGGCCTCGTCGGTGTGAACGACGCGCTCTAACCAACTGAGCTAACCGCCCCCCGGAGGATGCAGTGTAGTGGAGGCCGCGCAGGCTAGCCAATCGAGGTCCGGGTCACGGGCGGCTATACTGGGCGGCCGTGAGTGACTACCCGTCCGGCAACGTCTCCTACCGCCTCCGGCCGGCCACCCCGGATGAGGCCGTTGTTCTCTACGCCATCCACCGGGAGTCGATGGGGCCGTATGTGGAGGCCACCTGGGGGCCCTGGGACGAAGCCGTCCAGCGGGCGTTCTTCCAGGCGCGGATGGACCGTGGTCTCTTGAACGTCGTGCTCGTGGATGGGGAGGTTGGGGGCATTCTCGAACTCGACAACCGTTTCGACTGCGTGTTCGTTTCGAATATTCAGCTCGCCGATGGCTTCCGGAGGCGGGGGATCGGCTCGCGGATCATCGAGGATGTTCAGCGCGAGGCAGCCGCGCGCGAACAGGCCGTCGAACTCACGGTCCTCCGCGTGAACCCGGCGCGAAGGGTGTACGAACGGCTCGGGTTCGTTGAGACCGCCATCACGGAGACCCATCACCTGATGCGCTGGCAAGGCGGCGGCTGATGGGCCCTCAGGCGCTGAGGAGCCGCTCCCGGACGGCGGTGAGGACTGGCTGGCTGACGCCAACACTGGCGAGGTAGCCAGCGGCGGAACCCCAGGTGGCGCCAAGATGCTCAAGCAGGTCCGCCATGTCGGAGGGGTGGGAGGCCATCAACTCTTCCGCTCGTGAGACATCCATTCCGCGAGCGGCCATCCCTTCCTTCCACTTCGGGAGCATCGGCAGGAGGAGCCGTCCGGAGTGTGAGTAGTCCTCGATGATCGTGGCCTCGGGCACCCCCGCCAGGTCCAGGAGGAGGGCCGCGGCGACGCCGGTGCGGTCCTTCCCGACGGCGCAGTGAAAGAGCACGCCGCCCTCGGAACTGGCGATCGTTTCGGCGAGCGTACGGTAGGCCTCGCCGCCGGTTTCGAGGAAGCTCCGATAGACGGATGCGTAGCCGGCGAAGTTCTCGGCCAGGCCCGCGGGTGAACCGTCCGCTTCGAAGACCGGCGCAACGACCCGCTGGATGGCGTACGGCGCGAGATCGGGCGTGGCGTGTTCGTCGCGCTCGGGCCCGGAGCGGAAGTCGATGACGGTGCGGATCCCCAAACGGCGGATCTCGATAAGCGATTCTGCCGTCAGGGCCTGCAGGCCCCCGGAACGGATGAACGCCGGGGAAGTGGTGCGGCCACCGCGCGTGCGATAGCCGCCGATGTGGCGAACGTTGTGGGCCACATCGAGTGTGATCTCACGGGTGAGTGTTGCTGTAGTCATCAAGGGTGATGGTCGCATGCGATGGTGAATAGCAGATTAACGGCTGCGGCGCGTTCACGCTGGCGCCATGTCGTTCGCGCCCCCGGTGGCGTACATTTCCCCGCATGATCAACCGCGCCCGCATCGTCCAGACCTTTCTCGAACTGGTCGCCATCGATTCGCCTTCTGGCGACGAGGAGGCGATCGCCGCCGAACTTGAGCGCCGGTTCGTGGCGCTTGGCGTAACTGCCTCGCAGGATGCGCACGGCAACGTCCTCGGCCGGCTGGCGGGCGAAGGTGAGCCGGTCCTCCTTTCGGCGCATATGGACACGGTTGAGCCGGGCCGGGGCATCCGGCCGATCTGGGACGGGCCGGACATTATCCGGACCGACGGCTCGACGATCCTCGGCGCCGACAACAAGGCCGGCTGCGCCGTCATCCTCGAAGTGATCCAGTCGGCACTCGAAGACGGCGCGACGACACGGCCGATCGAGGTCGCGATCAGCCGGGGCGAAGAGATCGGGCTCGTTGGCGCGCAGAACATGGACTACAGCCGGATCACGGCGAAGGTGGCGATCGTCATCGATAGCGGCGGGCCGCCTTCGAGCGTGCAGGGCCAGGCACCCTACCACTACGTCTACACGATCGATGTTCACGGCAAGGCTGCTCACGCTGGCGTCGAGCCAGAGAAGGGGATCCCGGCGATAACGATCGCGGCGGAGGCGATCCTCGGGATGCCGCAGGGCCGGATCGACTTCGAAACGACGGGCAACGTCGGCACCGTCCGCGGCGGCGTCGTGCGGAACGCCGTGCCGGAGGAGTGCACGGTGGAGGGCGAGATGCGGAGCATGGAGTTCGAAAAGGTCGAGACACTCGTCTCGCAGGCGCAAACGCACATCGCGGAGGTGCAATCGCGGCACCCGGGAGCGCGGCTCGACGCGCGCTTTCACCTCGGCTACCCGGGCTACAAGCTGGAGCCGGGCGACCCCGCGGCGGACCTTCTCTTCGGCGTGCTCCGCGGGCTGGGGATGGAGCCGGACCCCCATCCGGTGGGTGGCGGCACGGACGGGAACGTCTTTCGGGGACACGGCATCGCCAGCGTCGTTATCGGCCGCGGGGGGTACAACCAGCACACGAAGGACGAGTACCTGGTGATCCCGGAGATGCTGGATTGCGCTCGCGTGGTGGAGGCGGTTGTGCGGAGCGGGCAAGGGTGAGCCGGAAGGACGCCGGGAACCTTTCGGGGCCGGGCTTCGTTGTTGGGTGTATGAAGCGATCGTGCGCCGCGTTCGTGGTCCTCGCCGCAGTGCTGCTGGCCAGTACGCTGTTCGGCGGCGCAGGCCCAGATCGGGCCAGCGCCTGTTCGTTCCTCCCCGGGCTATCGCGCCTGGCACTGGCGGAGATTACGACGCCGGTCGTCGCCGTCGGCGTCGTAACGAAGGCGACCGAGACCGTGGCGACCTTCCGGGTCGAAGAAGGCATGCGCGGAGCGAGGGCCGGCGACGTATTGTCTATCAACAACGCCCTGAACCTCGATTGTTACGAAGAGGTCGGCGGCGGACCGAACTACGCGGTCGGCACTCGCTATCTTGCGTTCCTTCAGCCCGACAACTTCAAACTGGCCCGGTGGAAGCCGGAGATGGCCGGTCGTGCGATGTACACACTCCAGGGCGACGAGTTGACGAACTTCAGAGACGAACAGCCCTATACGCCGCTGGATGCCGCGCTGGCAGAGCTGAGAACCCTGCCTTCCGACGCAATTCCTGGCTACGATCCGGAACGAACCTGCGAACAGTTCGAAGTTCACGACTTCGCCACCGCCTTGAAAGCAGCCAGATGGGCAACCTCCATCGTGCGAGGTGAGGTTGGCAGCGTTAGGGACCACGTGGCTCGAGTCACGGTGACGGAGTCGTTCAAGGGCCCGCTGCGGCGAGACGATGATCTGAGCGTTGATGCCCGCGGGACCGTCCGCAGTGGTATCTGCTCAATCGAGTTTATGCCTGAATTCGATCGCTTCCTTCCGGCTGACGACCTGATTCTGCTTCTCGTGCCCGCGAACGGAGGATTCGGGGAGTGGCGGCTGGCGGTCTGGGGCTCGGGCTTGTTGGCAGTCTCCGGGACGCGCGTCCAGACCTACCCAGGGATGGCCACGCTTTCACAGGTGCGGGCGGCGTTGGTGGGCAAGCCGAGCGCGCCACTTCCGCGGGCCGTGCCGAACGTCCTCGCCTCGCCGAACGACGGTGGCAACCATCGCCCGGGCCCGCTCGGGGCAGGCCTGGAGGAAGGTGACGTCGGGTCGTCGTCGTGGCCGCTGGTTCTCGGTCTCTGCGCGCTCGGCGTCGTGGCCATCGCCGCGTGGACCTCATCGCGCGCATCAGACCGCCGGCGGACCCGGTAACCCCCGTCTCACCCGGCGGTGGCTAAGGCCGGCAGGCCAACAAGCGGACCGGCCGCGTCCAGGAATGCGGCCAGCCGCTCGAGTTCGCCAGCGTAGAACTTCAAGGGCTGCCTCCGAACCACGAGCAGAAGCAGACCACCCGGTAACGGCAGGCCGGCCACCCGGCTCGCCTGGATGGATTCGGCGAACGCGGGCGGCGCCCAGTCGCCCGTGGCCCGGATCTCGCGTGGCGCTGAGAGGCCGCGGAACTCGAAGGGGTCGCTATACGCGATCCCGGAAAGGCCCGTGGGGCCCGCGGCCACATCGAAGGCGCCGTCACCAACTGGCGCGAGGAGGACCGTCACGTCACAGGGGATGAATTCGCGCACTCCGGCGGCGAGCGCGGTCGCCGCCGCCGGGCCTGGCGCCGCGCTCGCCACACCCGCGATCCCGAGGGCCATGCCGATCACTGGATCCTGGGTGAACCCTTCGATCGGATAGACCTCGACATCGCCGTAGAAGCTGCGCGTAGCGAGGTCGATTGAGGCGGCGTCCAGGGCCCGCAAGAGGAGGTCATCGACGACCGCCTCGTCGTCGTGGGAGACGACATCGAGGCGGACGATATCCACCCGGTTGGCGGCAAGTGCCGCCCCGATGGCGGAGAGTGCCCCCGGCCGGTCGGCCATGCGAATGCGGATTGAGCGATACACGGTCATGATCGGCCCCCTTACCGGAAGGAGCTTCGCCGCTCGACGTTACCGGGTCGTTTCCAA
>JANMTH010000128.1:0-2679 GCA_031390305.1 Thermoflexaceae bacterium | reverse complement strand
GTCTCAGGGCCGAGACCTTCTTCGCCGCTCCCGCAGTGCTTCGGGCCAGGCCGTCGCTGCTCGCCTACTATCGGCGTCTCTACGGCTTCTCGCAAAAGGAGTTCTATGCCCAGGGGCCGTTCGCTCGCTTCAAGCCGCTGGAGGACCGGGGAGTGATCCCGGAACACCTTGATGGCGGATTGGAGGACCTTTGCGAGAGCCTGCAGCGAACTGGCTGGACCCTCCTCGTCAACCTATCAGGAGTGTCCTTGTCCTCCATCAGAGATCTCCAACTGCTGACCCTCGGGACGCAGCTACGCGGGTCGCGGCTCAACTCGCTGGGCGCCGCCGCCGTTGCGATCGTCTTCGCCCGCATACGGTCCGCCATCGCCGAAGCCGCCATCGAGGCCGAATCCCGGTGGGCCATACACATTCGCAACGCCGCCGGTCGAGAGGTTCAGATAACCTTCTCGAGCGACCCAGACATTTCACTTGTGGAGGTGCTGAGCGCTGGTACCCGACAAGTGCTCGCCATCGAAGTGAAGGGCGGCACAGATGTAAGCAACATCCATAATCGCCTGGGCGAGGCGGAGAAGAGCCATCAGAAGGCACGGGCCAAGGGTTTTCGCGAGTTCTGGACGATCGTCAACTCCCCGGTCGATGCTAGCGTCGCCGCCGCCGAATCGCCGTCCACCAATGAACTGTTCCAGCTCTCTCGCATCATCGACCCGCGGGATCCAGAGTGGCTTCGCTTCAGAGACGCGCTGACGTCCCGTCTCGGAGTGCCGGCGTCCGGTTGAGCGCTGCCCCCGGTTGCCCGGCCCGCGTTAGAATGCCCGGCACACCCCGTTGGAGGCCGACCCATGGAAGTCCCGCTCCTGATTAACGATTTCCTTCGCCGCGCGGCGAAGCTCTACCCCAACAAGACGGCGATCGTCGATGGGCCGGAGCGCTTCACCTATCGCGAGTACCAGGACCGCTCGAACCAGCTCGCCCACGCCCTCCTCGGCCTCGGCATCCAGAGGGGCGACCGCGTCTGCATCCTCAGCCCGAACTCGCACTACTTCCTCGAAAGCTACTACGGGGTCACCCAGATCGGCGCCATTCTCGTGCCCCTGAACTACCGCCTCGTCGCTTCGGACCACGAATACATCATCAACCACGCCGGCGTGAAGGCGGTCCTCGTCGACAACGAGTACACGAAAGTCGTCGACGAGATCCGGCCCATCCTCAAAAGCGTCGAGCACTGGATCGTCGCCGACCCCAGCTCCGCGAAGCAGACGCCCGCCGGCTGGACGGACTGGGACGGCCTGGTTTCCCCGTGCCCGAAGTCGGCGACGCCGTACATCGAGCAGGACGAGAACGAGACGACCTCGATCAACTACACCTCGGGGACGACAGCGCGGCCGAAGGGCGTGATGCTTACGCACCGCAACTGCTACATCAACGCCTACAACTTCATCGCCCACCTTCGCATCGGCCACGAGGATGTCGAGCTCTGGACGCTCCCGATGTTCCACGCCAACGGCTGGGGCGGCCCCTTCGCTCTGACCGCGATGGGCGCCACCCACGTCGTCCTCCGGTCCGTCGTCGCCAGCGAGATCTACCGCCTGATCGAGGAGGAGAAGGTGACCTTCGCCTGCATGGCGCCGGCCGTCCTTTCGACGATCCTCAACTACGCCGACAAAGAGAAGCACGCGATCACCACGCGGCCGCGCTTCACCGTCGCCGGCGCCCCGCCGCCCGCCGCCTTCATCGAACGGCTCGAGAAGGAGCTGGGCTGGGAGTTCATGCAGATTTACGGCCTGACCGAGACCGCGCCCCTGCTCACCATTTCGACGCCCGACTACCAGAACGCGGACGGCGCCGACTACCAGCGCCGTGCCCGCGCCGGGGTCGAAGTGATCGGCTGCGATATCGAAGTCCTGGACGAGACCGGGAACCCCGTACCGATGGACGGCACGACCATCGGAGAGGTCTGCGCGCGCGGCAACATGGTCCTCAAGGGGTACTGGGAGCAGCCCGAAGAGACGGCCAGGGCGATCTACGACGGCTTCTTCCATTCTGGCGACCTCGCCGTCTGGGACGAATTCGGCAACGTCCACATCGTCGATCGGAAGAAGGACGTCATCATCTCCGGCGGCGAGAACATCTCCTCGCCCGAAGTTGAGGACGCGCTCTACAAGCACCCGGCCGTGCTT
Source organism: Thermoflexaceae bacterium (assembly GCA_031390305.1). Taxonomy (GTDB): domain Bacteria; phylum Chloroflexota; class Dehalococcoidia; order Tepidiformales; family Tepidiformaceae; genus JANMTH01. The sequence continues at coordinate 499 of JANMTH010000128.1, read as the reverse complement.
GAATGCGCCGTCATCGGTGTCCCGCACGAACGCTGGGGGGAAACGCCCAAGGCGCTCATCGTCCTCCGCGCGGGGATGACGGCGACGGAGGAGGAGATCCTCGAGTTCAGCCGCAAGCACCTCGCCCACTTCCGCTGCCCGACGAGCATCGACTTTGTCGAAGCGCTGCCACGGACAGCGACCGGCAAGCTCCAGAAGTTCGTCATCCGCGAGAAGTACTGGGCGGGCGTGGAACGGCGCGTCAACTGAGAGAGGCTCCACTCTGGCTTCCTGGCCCTCACCCCCAACCCCCTCTCCCGACTCCTGCGTCGCGGGCGAGGGGGCGACGGCGGAGATTCGGGTCCCAAACGTTTCGGGTTCCCTGGCCGTAGGATCTGGACACTACGACGACGACGCGGACGCGACCGCCCCGTTCTCCCCCCGCCCAGCGCACTGGGTGTGGGGCGGGGGGTGCGGGCGCAACCGTTGGCCGTTGGCCAGAGGTGTCATCGGTTCGGCG
>JANMTH010000120.1:0-2879 GCA_031390305.1 Thermoflexaceae bacterium | reverse complement strand
TCCTCGAAGCGCTCGCCGTCGTCCGCTCGGCGCTCACGAACGAGCGTTTCTCGTTCGAAGGGAAGCACTACCAGGTGCCGGAGACGAGCCTGCGCCCGCAGCCGCGCTCCGACGACCTGACGGAGCGGATGTACTGCGCCTGGGGTACTCCCTCTTCGATGCCGATGGCGGCGAACTCGGGGCTCGGGGCGCTGTTCATCCCCCAGAAAAGCTGGGAGGAGTACGCGGAGGATATGACCGGCTTCAACGCCGTCCGGGCCGAAAATGGGTGGTCGCCGATGAAGCCGATCGTCGCCGTTTGGGTGTACTGCCACGAAGACGAGAAGGCCGCCTGGGAGGGCGCGCTGGAGTACATGGGCAACTATTCCGACAGCGCCGGCCGCCACTACGAATTCGGGGACTCGGAGCACTTCCGGGAAACGAAGGGCTACGAGCACTACGCGCAGATGTCGGAGGCCGCCCAGGCCGTCGACCCCGCCGTGGCGCGGGCCGGGTTCACGCAGTCGCAGGTCTGGGGCACGCCGGAGATGTGCGTCGAGAAGCTGAAGCGGATCCGCGAGTTGGTGGACGCCGAGCAGTTCGTGCTCGTCTTCAAATACGGCGGCATCCCCCAGGAGAAGGCGAAAGCGAGCATGCAGCTCTTCGCGGAGCAGTGTCTGGAGCGGGTGCAGGCGCTGGGGTAGGGTGGCGGCGACTCGCGGGTGAATCGCCAGGAACGCGTGGCCGGCGAACGAGCCGGCTGATTCCCGGTCCTGCTCGCCGGGCGGGGCGCTTGCGCTGCGGCCGTTCAGGGGATGCTGGCGTCGAAGTCCATCCCGATGTCGCCGGTGGCGACGGCCGCGTCGTATTCGGCGTTGGTGAAGCCGAGGAGCTCCTTGTAGACGTACTCGTTGTGTTCGCCGAGGGCGACCGGGGGCTGGGAAAACTCGACGGGCGTGGCGGAGAACTTCCAGAGCGGGCCGACGAACTCGTAGCTCTCGCCGTTTTCGATGGTCTGTTCCTTGAAGAAGCCGCGGGAGCGAAGGTGCGGGTCATCGAACATCCGCGAGGCTTCGAGGACGGGGGCGGCCGAAATGCCGGCCTTCTGGAGGACGTGCATCATCTCGTAGTCGTCGCGTTCCTTCGTCCACTCGGCGATGTGGCGGTCGATCTCGCGGTAGTGCTCCGCGCGGCCGTCGTTGGTGGAGAAGCGGGGATCGGCGGCCCAGGCGGGGCTGCCAAGCACTTCCTGGAAGGCCAGCCACCGTGCGTCGTCCTCGACGTGGATGGCGATCCAGTGGTCGAGCGACTCCTGCGCGGTGCCCGGCGACTTCGCGGGGTAGACGCCGCAGGGCGCCCGGCCGTTGATATCGCGGTTGCCGATCGTGCCCTGGATGGTGCGATTGAGGCAGTAGTCCATGATCGCCTGGGTGAACATGGAGGAGGCGTTTTCGGCCTGGCCGATCTCGATGAGCTGGCCCTTGCCCGTGCGTTTGCGATGCCAGAGCGCGGTCATCACGGCGAAGGCGCCCTGCGCCCCGGCCATGTAGTCGCCCGAGAAGATGGCGGTGTTGGAGGAGGGGTCGGAGTCGTCGTAGCCCCGGAGGAGGCTGTGGCCCATGACGGCTTCGAGATGCACGCCGAGGGCGCGGGCGTTGTAGTACGGCCCGGTACTGCCGTAGGCGGGCACGCGGAGCATGATGATGTCTTCCTTGATGCTCCGTAGCCACTCGTAGGTGATACCCAGCTTCTCCATCGTGCCGGTGGCGTTGTTTTCGTAGACGACGTCGGATTTCTCGACGAGCCGCCGGAGGATCTCGAGGCCCTCGGGCTTGCGGAGATCGACCGTGAAGCTCTTCTTGTTGCGGTAGAGGCTTACGAAGGTGGGGTTGTAGTTCCATGGCCGGGCGCCGACTTCGTTGCCGGGATAGCCGGTAGCCCAGGCGGAGCCAGCCTTGACCAGGAATTCGGGCGGCCGGGCCATGCCGCCGCGTGTCATCGGCTGGAAGACGTGGGTGTTTTCGACCTTGATGATCTCGGCGCCAAGGTCGCCCATGATCATGGTCGCGAACGGCCCCGCCCAAACGACGCAGAGGTCGAGGATGCGGACGCCTTCGAGCGGCTTCTTCGCGGTCATGCGTTCCTCCCTGAGTTGGCGATGCGGGCGATCGCGTCAGCCGGGAGGCCGGCCTCGCGGAGCACCTCTTCGGTATGCTGGCCGAGCGTCGGGGCGGGGCGGCGTAGCTCCCAGCCGCCTTCGGCCATGATGAACGGCCGGCCAGGGAACTCGACTTCGCCGATCACGGGGTGATCGGCCTTCGCCCAGAAGCCGCGATCACGGAAGTGGTCGTCGTTGTAGAGGTCCTCGGTGGTGAAGAGGGGGCCGCACATCACCTTCGCCCGGCGCGCTTCGGCCCAGACTTCGCGCTTCGTCCGTTCGAGGCACCAGACGAGGAAGTTGGCGTTCCAGGCTTCGATGATCTCGGCGTTCACGCGCGCCTGTGGGTCCTGATAGATCGGGTCTGAGAGCCAATCGGCGTGCCCGAGCATGTCGGCGACACGGTCCGGGCGTAGCGCGGCGTTGGTGAAATCGACGTAGCCATCGGCGCAGGGATAGATGCCCTGGGGCATCCCCGTCGCCCCGCCCGCCGCGCGCAATGTCCGCCGCCCGCTGAAGCGGTTGCCAATCGCCGTGGCGTGCCGTCGATCAACCCCGCCGAAGTGCGTTTCGGCGAGCGAGATATCGACGTGCTGGCCTTCGCCGTTGAGGTCGCCGGCGAGGAGGGCCGCCATGAGGGCCGGGGCGATGGCCGCGCCGGATTCGAAGAGGGCCGCCGTCCCCGCCATCTTCGTCGGCTCGCGGTCCGACATGCCCATAGAGTGCATTTCGCCCGCGAAGC
>JANMTH010000118.1:0-1658 GCA_031390305.1 Thermoflexaceae bacterium | reverse complement strand
TTCTCGACCATCAGATCAAGGCGCTGTTCTCCGACCTTGGTGCCCTTGTACCCGACCTCGATGATCACCTGACGCGCATACAGAATGCCACGATCAGCCAGTTCAGCGCAGAGAGCCTCTTCATACACCGATTCGAGGAAGCCGGGTCCGAGCACCCTATGAACCTCGATCGCGGCGCCGATGACGCTCCGGGCGAGGAGATCAACTTCTAAAGGCGGCTCTTGGCGCGCCTTGGCGTTCTCCGAATCTTGGCGATTCAAGTCGTTCGTCACGTCATTCGACGCCGTGTTGCTCCAGGAAGTCCAGGATGTCCTTCACGGTCCTGATGTTCTCCGCGTCCTCGTCCCGGATCTCGAATTCGCCCTCCGGGGCGAACTCCTCCTCGATCGCGATCGTCAGGTCCACCACGTCCAGTGAATCGGCCCGCAGGTCGTCCGTCAGACTCGCTTCGGGAGTCACTTCCTCCGGGGAGACCTTCAACTGCCGGACCACCACGTCTCGTACGCGTTCGAACAGGTCAGCCATCGTGTCTCACTCCTCGGACCGGTTGCGCCCGCTGGGCAGACGCACAATCCCGGTAGGCTACGTCAGCCCTCGTATCTGCGGAAGATCACGCAGCCGTTTTGGCCACCGAAACCGAAACCGTTCGCCGCCGCCGCCCGCACGATCATCTTTCGGGATTTCAGTGGCACGTAGTCGAGATCGCAACCATCGCCCGGATTCTCCAAGTTTAGCGTCGGCGGGACAACGCCATGGTAGATGGCGAAGACGGCGGCCAACGCCCCGACGGCCCCGGCGGCGCCCAGGAGATGCCCCACCATCGATTTCGGCGAGCTGATCGCCACCCGGTAGGCGTCCTTCCCGAAGGCGTTGCGAATCGCCAGCGACTCCGTGACGTCGTTCAGCGGCGTCCCCGTGCCATGGGCCGCGATGTAATCGATCTCGCTCGCGGGAACGCCGGAAAGGCGCATCGCCTCCGTCATCGCCTGGGTGGCGCCACTCCCATCGTCGCGGGGAGCGGTGATGTGATAGGCGTCGCAGCTCAGCGCTCCGCCGGCCAATTCGGCGTAGACATGGGCGCCGCGGGCTTTCGCGCGCGCTTCCGATTCGACGACCATGACGGCCGCGCCTTCGCCGAAGACGAACCCATCGCGGTCGCGATCGAAGGGCCGGCTGGCGCGTTTCGGCTCGTCGTTGCGGCGGCTCAGCGCCTTCATGTTCGCCAGCGAGGCGATCGGCAGGGCCGCGAGGGCCGCCTCCGTCCCGCCCGCCAGCACGACATCCGCCGCGCCGCTATCGATCAGCGCCTTCGCTTCGACGTACGAATAGAGCCCGCTTGCGCAGGCCGCCACGCTGGCAAGCGCCGGTCCCCTCAGTCCAAGCTGCATCGAAACCTGGCAGGCGCCCATGTTCGGCGACATCATCGGGATATAGAACGGGCTGACGCGGTTCGGTCCGCGCGCTTCCAGGACAAGCGTCTCCTCCATCGTATCGATCGCTCCGCCGGCCCCGGTCGCGATGGCGGAGGCCGCGCGCGGACGCTCTTCGTCCGTCAGTACCAGCTTTGCGTCATCAGCCGCGATCCGCGCCGCCGCCACGGCGAGCTGGGCGAAGCGCGACATCCGCCGTGCTTCCTTGCTGTCCATGTACTTTCCGGG
>JANMTH010000115.1:0-1500 GCA_031390305.1 Thermoflexaceae bacterium | reverse complement strand
CCGGCTCGGTCTCCATGGGAAGCGCCAGCGAATTGATCTCCCGCAGGGTTCGCAGGAACCCTTCGTACTGCCGGAGCACCAGCTCCAGGCGTTCCGCGGGTATCGTGATGCCGTTGGCCGCGGCCAGGGTTCGAATGAACTCTTTTGTCAGTGTCTCTTGCACGGCGCGCTCCTTTCTGAACTACCGCCCAATCGCGAAGAGGTGCTTCTCTCCCCGGATGTAGATTCGCCCGTTGGCGATCGCGGGTGAGGTGTAGACGGGCTCATCCACGGTGTTGGTCCTGACGACTTCATGCTTCGGGCCAGCCTTGATCATGAACGTCTCGCCGTCCTCGCTCGTCATCGCGATGAGGCCGCCATACGCGACCGGCGAGCCCATGAAGTGCGACGGCACCGGTGGACGGCCCCCCTCGTACTTCACGGCGCCGGTCGCGGCATCAAGGCATGTGACGACGCCGTTGTCGGCGAGCAGGTAGATGTAGTCGCCGTAGAGAAGGTTCGAGAGGACGTAGCCCGTCCCCTTCGCGTATTCCCACGCAACCCGCTTGTCGTCGGCCACGGCGCCTGGCCGGATGGCAATCACCTTCTTCGCCGGGTATCCGGCGGTCACGACGACGAATCCCTTGCCGAGGAGCGGGGTGTGGATGGCGTTGCTGGCGACCCCTGTGGTCTTCCACAACTCCTTCCCCGTTGCCGGGTCATACGCGATGATGAGTTCCGTGCCATTCGTCACAAGCTCAGTGCGGCCGCCGACCGGCACCAGCACCGGCGTGGACCAGCTGATCTGCACGGGGCGCTTGGTCTTCCAGACTTCCCTGCCGCTCTTCTTGTCGTAGGCGACAATTACCGACTGCTCGCCTTCGTTCTCGTCCCGCTGGACGATCACGAGATTCTCGAAGATGATCGGTGAGGTGCCGGTGCCGAGGCCGAGCATCTTGAACGTGTCCCCCGCCTTCCACGCGAGCGTGCCGCTGAAGTCGTACGCGTAGAGTCCCTCCGGCCCGAAATAGGCATAGACCATCTGGCCGTCAGTCGTGGCCGTCGGGCCCGAAAAGCCGCTCCGGCGATGGCGCGCGTCGTAGACCGGCCCTTCGTACGACGTCTGTTCCCAGAGGACCTTCCCGGTCTTCGCATCGAGGGCGATCACCTTCATCGTGTGCGTCTTGTCTGCCGCGACGCTGTCGGGGTGCGTCCACTCCTTGCCCCCCATTACGTGGACGGCAGCCTTCCGGCCGGGGATGACCGGCCCCTCGACCGCGGCGGTCAAGAAGATGCGGTCGCCCCAGACGATCGGCGACGAGAGCCCGGCCGGGAGCGCCGTCTTCCATGCGAGGTTCGTCGTGGGGCCCCATTCAGTCGGAAGCTGCTGCTCCTGAGAGATCCCCTGGCTTCCCGGACCGCGCCATTGCGGCCAGTTCTCCGCGGCGGAAAGCGAGGCGGCGAGCCCGATCGTGGCAGCGGCGACGGCAAGGTGATGCATGCAGGTCATAGGCAGATGAG
>JANMTH010000037.1:0-1618 GCA_031390305.1 Thermoflexaceae bacterium | reverse complement strand
GCTGGTGGCCGCCGGGATCGTCCCCAACTACTGGGCGCTGATGGCTACGATGCTCTTCGTCGGCGCCGGCGCGGGCGGCTTCCAGACGCTGAACGGCGCCCTCGTCTCCCACCTCACGGACCCTGCATATTTCGGGCGGGTGGTTTCGCTCACCTTCCTTGCCTTCGCCGTCGCGAGTATCATCGCCCTGCCCGTCGGCGCCCTTGCCGACCGCATCGGCGAGCGGGAGACGATCATGCTCAGCGGCCTCGTCGTCTGCGCCCTCGTCCTCGTCTTCGAAGCCGGTTCGCGCCTGATCCCGGCGCCGCGGCCGGAGACGGCCCGCTGATGTTGGCCGCGCCAATAGCCGGAAGCGTGTCCCGGCGAACGCTCAGGCCGGTGGCGCGCCAACTTTCCTGTGCACCGAAACGGCGTAGCCGCCGCCTTCGCTCCAGGCGTCCCTGTTCCAGGTCGACCAGCGCTCGGCCAGGGCTAGGCCGGCGTCCGCCGCCACCTCGTCGTAGCGTTGAAGGCTCAGCCGACCCGCCGCGATCTGGAAGCCGGCGACGAGCAGCCCGCCCTCACGAAGATGGCGGGCCGCGTTCTTCACTACGGCCGGCTCACTCCCCGAAGCGAGGAAGATCATCACGTTTCCCGCCATCACGATGGCGTCGAACGAGCGGCCGAGATCGACCGTAGCCAGGTCGGCCTGCCGCCAATCGCCTTCCGGCGCGGTCCGCCGGGCGACCGCGAGCATCTCGGGGTCGATATCAACTCCCACAACGTCCATACCGCGGCGGGCCAGTTCGCGGCCGACACGCCCCGTCCCGCAGCCCGCGTCGAGAACGGATCTGGGCCCCAGGCTCTCGATAAGATCGGCTTCTCCGTGGACGTTCTCGCCCGCGGCCGCGCGCCGCTGGTAGGTCGCGTCGTAGGCCTCGCCGGAGACGGTCCGTGTCCCCAGCCAGCGGTTCGGTTCTTCGGTCACGTTCAACTCCCCGGCCGCCGGTATACCGGCCGTTCGCCTGCGGCGACGGTATACCGCCAACGTTGACAGGGCGAGCGCTGAGGGCGAGCATGCGGCCCATGATCAAGCTCGTCTGCTGCCTCCATCGCCGACCCGAAATGACGCGTGAGCAGTTCCAGGAGTACTGGTACACCATCCACGCTCCGCTCGTCCGCAAGAACGCCGAGGTCCTCCGGATCCGGCGCTACGTTCAGGTCCATACCCGCGAGACGCCGATGAACCAGGCACTCCGGGGCAGCCGCAACGCGCCGCCGGAGTACGACGGCGTGGCCGAGCTTTGGTTCGATAGCCTGGAGGACATTGCCGCGAACTTCGCACTCGAGGCCGCCGCCGCCGGCCGCGAACTCTTGGAGGACGAACGCAAGTTCATCGACCTCGAACGGTCGCCGTTCTGGTTCGCCGAAGAACGGCCCATCATCGAATAGCCCGGGACCAGGCTACAAAGAAACAGGCCCCGCAATCGCGGGGCCTGTTGTTCGTGTTGTTGTTCCCGGCCTAAGAAACTCCCTCAATGCTCACTAAGCTCCCGATGGGAGCGCCCGTTCAGGGCGTCGAGCGGGAATCGGGCCGGGCTACCGTTCCTGGTCCGCCTGAGCGGACCTTATAGCGGAC
>JANMTH010000202.1:0-1765 GCA_031390305.1 Thermoflexaceae bacterium | reverse complement strand
GAGTACTCGCCCGAGAGCTTTACCGGGACCGAGCTGGAATACGCCCTCGAAGTCTGCGAGGCGGTGATGGAGATCATCGAGCCGACGGAAGAGAAGAAGATCATCCTCAACCTCCCGGCCACGGTGGAGATGTACACACCGAACATCTACGGAGACGCGATCGAGTGGTTTCTCGCCAACCTCAAGCATCGCGAGCGCGTCCTGCTTTCGCTCCACCCCCACAACGACAGGGGAACGGGCGTGGCCGCCGCCGAATTCGGGGTCATGGCCGGGGCGGATCGCGTCGAGGGCACGCTCTTTGGGAACGGCGAACGAACCGGCAATCTCGATCTGATCAACGTCGCCCTGAACCTCTTCAGCCAGGGCGTGGACCCGGAGCTCGATATCAGCGACATCGACGGGCTACGGCGGATCGCGGAATACTGCAACCGGCTGCCCGTGCACCAGCGACATCCCTACGCGGGCGACCTCGTCTACACCTCGTTCTCGGGCTCGCACCAGGACGCGATCAAGAAGGGCTTCGACGCCCTCGGCGAGGAGTACAGCGTCTGGGAAGTGCCGTACCTGCCGATCGACCCGAAGCACGTCGGACGGACGTACGAAGCCGTTATCCGCGTGAACAGCCAGTCCGGCAAGGGCGGCGTCGCCTACCTTATGAAGGCCGAGCACGGCCTGGACCTCCCCAGGCGCCTCCAGATCGAGTTCTCGAAGACGATCCAGAAGGTGACTGAGGACACGGGCACGGAAGTGACGCCGGCCGCGATCTGGGCGGCCTTCCGCGAGGAGTATCTCCCCGAATTGCCGCGCGTCGAGCTCCTCTCGCACGAGATGAGCACGGGCGGAGGCCACACCACGGTCACGGCGGAGCTGCGGATCGATGACGTGGTACGAACGGTGAGCGGCCAGGGTAACGGGCCGATCGCCGCTTTCGTCCACGCCCTTAACAGCGACCTCGGCGCGCTCATCGAAGTGCTGGACTATTCAGAGCACGCGGTCGGCGCGGGAGCCAACGCCTCGGCCGTCGCCTACGTCGAGGCGCGCGGCCCGGAGGGCGTGACCTGGGGCGTGGGCATCGACGAGAGCATCGTCGTCGCCTCACTGAAGTCGCTCCTCAGCGCCGCCGGCCGCCTCAACCTCTGGGAGCAGCCAATAGCAGCCAGCTCCTAGCTGTTCGGGCGACCATCGACAGTCTGCCAGTTCACGGTGAGACGCGGATGATCGTGGTTCCGATAGTTTCGCCGTTGAGCAGGTGGATGAACGCTTCAGGCGCGGATTCCAGGCCCGCGAACTCCGTCACCCGCGGGACCAGTTCGCTGCGTTCGATCCAGCCCGCCATCTGGGTGCGGGCTTCGTCGTAGCGGTCGGCGTAGTCGAAGACCAGGAAGCCTTCCATGCGCACGCGGTTGTTTACGAGGAGGCCGGGGATGCCGCGTGGGCCGGGACCGGGGTTCGCCGTGTCGTACTGGCTAACGGCGCCGCAGCAGACGATTCGCCCGTGAGCGTTCATCCGGAAGAGCGCACTGCCAAGGATGTCGCCCCCCGTGTTGTCGAAGTAGACGTCGATCCGGTTGGGCGTCGCATCCTTGAAGGCGGCCCGGAAGTCCGGGGCCTTGTAGTTCACCGCCGTATCGAAGCCGAGTTCCTCAACGAGGATGCGGCACTTCTCGGGCGAACCGGCGACTCCGACGACCCGGCACTTTTCGCGCTTCGCTATCTGGCCGACGATGTGCCCAACCGAACCGGCGGCGGCGGAGACGACGACAGT
>JANMTH010000200.1:0-3462 GCA_031390305.1 Thermoflexaceae bacterium | reverse complement strand
CGGCCGGCTGTCTTGGAGTCGCCGCTCGCGAAGAGGGTAACGTCGTGTCCACGCTGCACCAAGCCTTCAGCCAGCAGGTGGACGAAGAGCTCCGTGCCCCCGTAAGTCGCAGGTGGCACGCTCAACCAAAGCGGCGCCACGATGCCGATGCGCAGCCGACGAGACGCATCCCCGGAGCCGCCGTTTGCCGGAACTACCGTTTCCGAATCGGTCACCACCGGGCGCGTCTCAGCCGTCATTATGAGAGTCCCGCCCGTTGCATCAGGCTGGACAGTACCTTGTCGGCTGCGAAGTATTCTTCGGCGACTTCCCGCGCGGCCCGGCAGTTGCCTTCGTAATCGCTCTCGATCGTGTCGATCGCGGCGAGGACATCGTCCATCGTGCGGAAGCCGAAAAGGCCTTTGCCCGAAGGGAGGTACTTGCTGAAGCCCGTCTCCTGTGTGATGACCGGCCGGCCGGCGGCCAGGTAGCACGCGCTCCGATCGCTGAACCATCCTGTGTTTGGGCGCACGTACTGGTCGCGCGCGATGGTGAACTCACCGCGCGAACCCGAAATGTACTCGTGGTAGCGCGCAAGGTCCCGCGAAATCGCGAGCGAACTCACCTGGCCCCAGCCATGGCGTAGAAGCCGCTGCCTGACATCGTCGTCGACGCTGGTCGCAAGCTCCAGTTGGACTGGACGGCGAGCTGGCAGGTCCAGGAAGTGCTCGAACTCGCGGTCCTTGGTCCAGTAGTACGTTGAGCCGTTGTAGTAGATATCCTTACCCTGGTTCCGCCAGGTGGTGATGGTGGTATAGGTGCCTCGATCCCGGGCGGTCGGGGCCGGCCATAGCTCGAGGGCGACCGGCTGCCGCGTAGGGAGCCATGAATAGCCGGTCGTCGGGAGGTCGCAGTCGGGGGCGCCCAGGTTTTCGCCGAAGCTGAACAGCGTGTCGTGGTGGGAGAGGGTCGCGAGAGTGGATTGGTCGCCGGTCGCTGCTCTTACCTGCATCGGGAAGGGGTCGGATTCGACGTATATCCTGCGCGGGCAGGCTAAGTGCTCCTCCCGGAGGTCTTGCGCGCCCGTGACGTTGAGGAAGGCATCAGCCTCGCGGTAGAGCCGGAGGATGGCCTCTTCTTCCATGCCGTAGCATTGGCCGCCTGGATAGACCCCACGAAAGGCCCAACGGCCCGCAAGCCCGTGTGCCTCGAGGATCGGGGCGATGGCAGCGACGTTCGCCGAGGCGTCCGGCGAGAGGTCATTAATGCGCGGGTCGTAGATCCACCGCCCCGAGTCCTCTACGTAGTAGACGTCATAACCGAGTCGGCGTAAGCCCAAGAGGTAGTGCAGGAACTGGTAGGTCACGCCCGCGAGCGGGTACCAGAACAGGATGCCAAAAACGATGATCTTCCCCTTTGGGAGAGTGTCAGCCATGGGGCAGTTCCTCCTGCGCGTCGAAGCGCCGAATCACGCGCGCGGGATTCCCGGCCGCGATGCTGTACGGAGGCACGTCGTCGAAGACGATCGATCGCGCGCCGACGACCGCCCCGTCGCCGATCCTCACACCCGGCATGATGCAGACGTCGAACCCGATCCAGGCATTGCTCCCGACGTGGATCGGCCGCGCGGTCGCGCCTTGAAGGACGAAGCGCTCCTCGGCGTGTGCCAACCGTTCCAGTTCGCATCGCCGCTCGGCCGCGGCGAAACTGGCCCGGTAGCTATCCATGAAGACGACGTTCCAAGAGATCATCGTGTAGTTGCCGACAGTGATCTCGTCATCACAGATAAACCAAGCGCCGTGGCTCATCGTGTATTCCCCGAGCCTAACTCTGCCATTCGGGCCCACATCAAACATCGTCCCGAGATACGTCGCCGCCCCAGGGCCCATTTCGAGGCCGACGGGCCGTTGGCTGCGGTAGCGAGTGAAGCTGAAGGATGTCTCGACGTACGCGTCGTCGTCGATCAGCGCGTTCCCCGGGATCGAGCCCGGGTACCAGTCCCAGGGGAGGGTGAGAGCAGCAGTCATCCTGGCACGGTCCCGACGACTTTGGCAGGATTGCCGAGCACGCGGCTGTACGGCGGCACGTCCTTCGTTACCACAGCACCAGCTTCGACCCACGCCCCATCGCCGATGTGTACACCCTTCAGGATGGTGGCGCTCGGGCCGATCCAAACGTCATCGCCGATGACGACCGCGGCCCGTGCGATCTCCGGGCGCGGCCGTCCCTTGCCCAGTGGCGAACAGGCGATGGCGTCAGCGATCCGGTCGGCGGGTGCGATCGGGTGAAAGTCGGTGTCCGCGATCGTCGTGTTCCAGCCGATCATCACGTAGTCGCCGATGCTCAGCTCGAGTTCACAGAGCAAGACGGCGTTGGTGAAGTAGCAGTAGTCGCCGATACTCATGATTGCGTCTTCGCCGACCGCAAATTGCGTACCCTCCATCGTGCAGTTATCGCCGATCACGAGCCCCGGGTCGTGGCGGCTGAAGAACCGACCGAAAGGCCGTTCGCCGGTGACGACAGTATTGATGCCAACTCTGACATTCGGCGGCAGCTCGCCCCCGGTCCACCATCCCGCCGATTCGCCGCTCATGGTTGCCACCCCTGGTTCGCCGCCGGTCGCTTCGCCATCCGCTCTCCGGGCTCCATGTGTGGCGCGGGTTCATGGGCGCCACTGAGCGGCGGGCGACTGCCGAATTGAAGTTGGTGGAGGCGGGCGTAGTGGCCGTCTCGACCGAGGAGTTCGCTGTGGCGGCCGGATTCCACGACCCGGCCGTGGTCGAGGACGACGATCAAGTCCGCGTCCCGGATGGTCGACAGGCGGTGAGCGATGATGAAGGTGGTGCGCCCGGCCATAAGCCGCTTGAGGGCACCGAGGAGCAGGTCTTCGGTCTCCGCGTCCAGCGCGCTCGTCGGTTCGTCGAGAATGAGGATCGGGGCGTCCTTCAGAAGGGCGCGGGCTATGGAGATCCGCTGGCGCTCGCCACCGGAGAGCGTTGCCCCCCGCTCGCCTACCATTGCCTCGTAGCCGTCAGGAAGGCGCTCGATGAAATCGTGTGCGTTCGCCGCCCGAGCCGCAGCCTCGATCTCTTCGCGAGTGGCATCGGGACGGCCGTAGGCGATGTTCTCGGCGATCGTCATGGGGAAGAGGAAATGCTCCTGGAGGACGACGGCAACCTGCTGGCGGAGGCTCGCGAGTTGAACGTCCCGGAGGTCATGGCCATTGATGAGGACGCGGCCCTCCGTGGGGTCGAAGAAGCGCGGGATAAGACTGACGAGCGTGCTCTTGCCGGCTCCGGTCGCGCCCACGATGGCGATCGTTTCGCCCGGCCGGGCAACGAAGGAAACGTCCCTGAGCACGGGCTGTTCGGGCTCATAGCTGAAGCTCACGCCTTCGAAACGGACATCCCCACCACGACCCTGCAGCGCCACCGCATCCGGCCGCTCGCGGACCTCGACCTCCGTCTCCAGGATTTCGAGCAC
>JANMTH010000794.1:0-14535 GCA_031390305.1 Thermoflexaceae bacterium | reverse complement strand
CTACCGCAGCACCCTCGACCCGTTCGTCGCCCTGGGGGCCGCCGCTTCGGTTACGAAGACGATCCGGCTGGCCACCGGCATCGCGCTCATCCCTCAGCGCGACCCGCTCACGCTGGCCAAGGAGATCGCTTCGCTGGACCTTGTCTCCAACGGCCGGGTGATCGTCGGGATTGGGGCTGGCTGGAACGAACCGGAGACGCGCAACCACGGCACCGACTTCGACCACCGCTTCAAGGTGATGCGCGAGCGCATCGCCGCGATGAAGGAGCTCTGGACGAAGGACGTGGCGGAGTACCACGGCGAAACGGTGGAGTTCGGGCCGACATGGTCCTGGCCGAAACCGGTACAGAAGCCGCACCCGCCAATCATCCTCGGGGGCGATGGGCCGAACACGCTGAAGCGCGCCGTGGACTATTGCGATGGCTGGATGCCGATTGGCTTCATGGGCACCGATGGGCTGGCGCCGAAGATCGCGAAGTACCGGGAGATGGCGGCGGCGGCGGGGAAGCCGCGGCCGGAGGTGACGGTGTTCGGGGCGGTGTTCGACGCCGCCGGGATCGAGAAGGCGGCCGAGGCCGGCATCGATCGGCTCGTCTGGGGCCTCGAATCCGAGCCGGCGGCGAAGCTGCTGCCGATCATCGAGGGATACGGGAAGGCGGCGGCGGCTTACCGGGAGTAGGAATGGGTGAAGCTGGTACAGGTCACGCGTGCGGCGCTGTAGGATCGGTTGGTGATGTTCGATCCCTGTGAAGACGCGCTCGCCAGCTTCGCTGATGCCCGAGACAACGTGGAACGCATGCGCCGCGATGTCGCGATCCGCAGCGGGATTATCCGCGAGTGCACCGGCATTGCCTACGAACTCCTCTTCCGGCAGAAGGCGCCCTCCCTGTTCGGCGAGTGGCTGCGGAAGCCACGCGCGATCGAGATCGACGAGGTGCCGGGGTTCGACGAGCTGGAGACGGCCGGGGGCTACACGTCCCAGGAACTACGCCGCCTCCGGGCACTGGATCTCGTCGTCGCCGGAACAGACAGGTGTGCTTCGCCTGCGGGGCCGATGTTTCTGGCAATCGAGATATCGCGGACGATCGACCTGGAGGACATCGACCGCGCAGCCGAGCGGGCACAGCTTCTTGCCCGCGGTGGCGCCAAGACGCGCGCCGCGGTCGCCGGGAAGGTCATTACGGCGCGAGCAAGGGTTCGCGCGGATGAGACGGCGACGCTCATCCGGCTGCTGGAGGACGTGGCGTAGGGCCTCCGAGAGGCGAAACCCGGACCAGCTTCTTCAGGCTCTTCAGTTCGCGGGGAGGGTCCATAAGGCGGCCGCGGATGCTGAAGGCAACCTCGCCGACGTAGATGTCGCCGCGCGAATCGACGGCGATCCCGTGCGGTGCGATGAACTGGCCCGGGCCTTCGCCCTCCTCGGGGTCGCCGAAGCGTGCGAGGAGCTGCCCCGTGGGGCTGAGGATGCTGACGCGGTGGCCGAGCCCTGGGCAGCCATCGAGGAGCGCGTCCTGGCCGTTCAGTTCGCCGATGTAGATGTTCCCGTCCGGGCCGAGGCACATGCCGTCCGGCCGGTGGATGTTGCTCCACATGTGCAGAAAGGCACCGTTTGCGTCGAACACCTGGACCCGGTGGCACTCGCGGTCAGCGATGAAGACGTTGTCGTCGGCGTCGATAGCGACGGTGTGGGGCCGGATGAACTGGCCGGGGTCGATCCCCGGTTCGCCCCAGGAGAGCACGTGCTGCCCATCGGGGGTGAACTTGTGGACGCGGGCGTTGCCGTAGCCATCGCTGATGTAGACGAAGCCGGTCTTCGGGGAGACGGCGGCGTGCGTGGGCCGGTTGAATGGCTCTCCGCTCCAGCGCTTCGATGGCTGGCCCGGCGTCCCAATCGTGAGCAGAAGCTCCCCCGCGAGCGTCCACTTCGTGATGCTGTGGGTCCCGTCGTCCGTGCACCAGACAGCGTCGTCGGGGCCGATGAAGAGCCCGTGCGTGCGGGCGTCGAAGACGCCCTTGCCGAAGGTGCGGAGCAGCCGGCCCTCGCGGCTGAAGACCATCACCGGGTGGTCGGTGTTACGCGTGAGGGCAACGAGGTTGTCGGCGCTATCGACCGCGACGCCGGGCGTTTCACGGAGCGTAATGCCGTCGGGGAGCTGTTCCCAGGCGGGGAGGGCATCGTAGGTGAAGTCTCCGGAACCGACGCGGACAGGTTGCATGGCGTTCTCCTTTGGGGGCGCATCCTACGCGGGGCGAAGGCAGGCCGGTAGCGAGGGGGACGCGCGGTGGGCGCCGCGGCCCTTAGCACTCTTGACAGGCGAGTGCCAGAGCCGTGCTATCATGAAGGCCTAGCATCGCCGTCCCGTGGAGTGTTCCTGTTGCCGACCTACGACTATCTCTGCGTAAAGTGCAAGACGACCTACGAAACCCGCGAGGGGTTCCATGCGCCGACAGCGCACAAGTGCCAGGAGTGTGGCAAGGGCACGGCCAAGCGCGTCCTCACGGCGCCGCTCATCGTCTTCAAGGGCAGTGGCTTCTACGCGACTGACAGCAAGAGCAAGGCATCCTCGAAGGCGGAGAGCGATAGCGCGCCCGCGGCCTCCAGCGATTCCGCCTCCAAAGCCGACGCCAAGAGCGACGGAAAGGGCGAGGCGAAGAGCGCGAGCACCGAAGGCAAAGCGTCGAAAGGCGAACCCGCCGCGGCCAAGAGCGAGCCCGCGAGCGCCAAGAGCGCGCCGGCCGCCGCCGCTGCCTCCAGCGACTGACCGATACCATCGCCCTCGGCGCGTGGCGAAGCCACGACGGACGCGAACGTGCGGGCGAGGACGTTCCTTCGCCGCTCCTGCGCGCCCCATCTGGGCCGCTGACGTTGTTGGCCTAACCCCGCCCCGCTTGACCAGAACGGCGGACAAACCGCAACGTTCAACCCACCCCTCGCCCCGGATGCGCACCATGCGGATGAGCAAACTGTTCCTCAAGACCCTTCGCGAACTACCCGCCGAAGCCGAGCTCCCGAGTCATCAGCTTCTTTTGCGGGCCGGACTGGCCATGCCCCTGGCGGCGGGGCTGTACTGCTTCACGCCCGTCGGCTGGCGGGTGATTCGCCGGATCGAGAACATCATCCGCGAGGAGATGGACCGCGGTGGCGCCCAGGAACTTCACCTTCCGGCCCTGCAGCCGATCGAGATCTGGGAGCAGAGCGGGCGCGCCACGACGATGGGCCAGACGCTCTTCCGCCTGAGCGACCGGAAGGAGCGAGCGTTCACCCTCGGCCCGACCCACGAGGAGGTGATCAGCTACCTCGCCTCGCGGACGATCCAGAGCTACCGCGACCTGCCCGTCACCCTCTACCAGATCCAGACGAAGTTCCGCGACGAGCCCCGCCCGCGCGGCGGACTGGTGCGCCTCCGCGAATTCACGATGAAGGACGCATACAGCTTCGACACCGACTGGGACGCCCTCGATGTCTCCTACCAGGCGGCCTTCGACGCGTATGTTCGGATCTTCGCGCGGGCCGGCGTGCCCGTTATCCCCGTCCACGCCGATAGCGGCGCCATCGGCGGGAAGGACAGCCAGGAGTTCATCTTCCTGACACCGAACGGCGAGGACGAGATTCTCCTCTGTCCGGGCTGTGGGTATGCCGCGAACGCGGAAAAGGCCGAGTTCCGGCGCCAGCCGCCTATCGCCGCCGAACCAGCGCCGATGGAGAAGGTATCGACGCCTGGCCGGAAGACGATCGCCGAACTCACCGCCTTCCTGAAGATCGACCCGCGCCAGACGAACAAGGCGGTCTTTTATCGCGTCGATGGGAAGCCCGTCTTCGTCGCCATTCGGGGCGACCTCGACGTCAACGAAGTGAAGCTGACCAACCTCCTCAAGGCGACGGACGTCGAGGCGATGGACGAGGCGATGGTCCGCGCCGCCGGCCTCGTCGCTGGCTCCGCCTCGGCGGTAGGCCTGGCCGGGATGAAGATCGTCGCCGACGAAAGCGCCGTCGAAGCCGTGAACCTGGTGGCCGGCGCCAACGAACCGGACGCCCACTTCCTGAACACCAACCACGGCCGCGACTGGACGGCCGATGTCGTGGCGAACATCGCACTCGCCAGGGCGGGCGAACAGTGCGCCACCTGCGGCGCCGTTCTCGAATCCCGCCGGGGCATGGAGATGGGCCACGTTTTCAAGCTCGGCACCATCTACTCGGAGTCGATGGACGTTCGCTACCTGAACGAAGCGGGCGAGCAGAAGCCCGCCGTCATGGGCTGCTACGGCATCGGCGTCGAACGGATGCTCGCGGCCGTCATCGAAGCGAACCACGACGCGAACGGGATCATCTGGCCGGTCGAGGTCGCGCCCTACGATGTCCACGTCGTCGGCCTGAACCTGGACCAGGAGGCCGTCGCGACAGCCCTTGATACGCTCGAGGCCGCCATTGAGGAGGCCGGCCTCTCCGTCCTCGTCGATGACCGGGCCGATTCCGCCGGGATCAAGTTCAAGGACGCGGACCTGCTGGGAATCCCGGTCCGGCTCACGGTGAGCCCCCGCGCGATGGAGAAGGGGGGCGTCGAGTTCCGAGACCGGCGGACTGGCGAAACGGAAGTCCTGACCGTGGAAGCGGCGATAGCGCGGGCGCGATCCGGCGGAACGCGTCCATGAACCGGCCTGCCGTGTGCGGCGCCCGGGTTAGGGATTCGCGGGCAGGGCGCAGCCATTGCCTCCGCCGGCCGCCCGCAGGCAGGTGCCCTGGTCTTCCACCATCCCGAGGATCCCACCGACATAGGCGAACCCGCCGAGGAGACACACCGCACCGAGAAGCCCAACGGCAATGCGAGCGGCGCGGGGACGCGGCTCGTACGCGGGTTCCGGATGGAAGCGTTGCATGAGCCAGCCGAGCAGCAACCCGTTCACGAAGAAGAGCGCCGTAAAGAGTGCGACCACCAGGAGAACTGGCTCGAAGATCTGGAAATCCGCGTTGCTTGGGTCGAACAGCAGGTTCCCGACCGTGAGTAAGGTGAGCAGGCCGTACGCCGCACCCTTCCATTTGGTCGGCACGGGCAACCAGCGCCGAACACCCAAGAACAGCAGGCCACCAAGGATCCCCGCTCCGATGCCGAGCGGGAAGAGGCTCAGCGACCCCTCGATGCTGAATTCGCCGACCGTTGCCTCTGCGTCTGTGAACGTTCCATCCGTCGAAGAGTCGGCCAGGGCGATGACGCGCATCACGATGCGGGACCCGATGCCGACGGTGACGACTCCGGAAACCGCTCCGAGGCCCGCGGCCCAAGCGAGGGACCTCAGTGCCCGCGAGACCTTCGGCGGCGCCGCTACAAGGGGCTTATCGTGAGGTCCGCTCCCGTCCGAATCCATAAGCGGCATCCTATCGGAACGGTGCTGAGCGCGCATCAGCCGCTTTCGCAAAGATCCACATCCACTTTCCGGCCGGGATGCATACCGCGCCCCTACGGGTGCTATACTGCGGCCAGCACGCATTCCTGAACGGAGTGGGCCCAGCGGGTCCACTTTTTTGTTGGGAACTATTTGGGGCCTATGAAGAACGATTTCCTTCTCGCCATCGGTCAACTCGCCGCCGAAAAGAACCTCTCGCGGGACATCGTGGTGGAGGCGGTTGAAGCCGCCCTCACCTCGGCGTTCCGGAAGGACGGCGAGAACGTACCGAACGTCTACGTCAAGATCGATACGGAGACGGGGGACTTCCACGCCTATCGGCAGATGGTGATCGTCGAGGAAGTCGAGCAGCCGCACGTCGAGATCTCCGTCGGCGACGCCAAGAAGTACAAGCCCGACGCCAAGGAAGGCGATGTCCTCGACTTCGAAGAGCGCCTTCCTGAGAACGCCGGCCGAATCGCCGCCCAAACGGCGAAGCAAGTCGTGCTTCAGCGCCTCCGCGAAGCGGAACGCGACCAGGTCTTCCAGGAGTACGATGGCAAAGAGGGCGAGATCGTCGTCGGCACCGTCCAGCGCGTGGAATCGCGCCAGGCAATTCTGGAACTGGGACGCGGCACGGAAGCGGCCCTCCCCTTCAGCGAGCAGGTCCGCAACGAGCACCTCCGCGCCGGCCAACGCGTGAAGGTGATCATCCTTCGCGTCGAACGCGCGGCCAAGGGGCCCCAGGTGATCGTCAGCCGCGGCCATCGCAGCCTCCTCCGCCGTCTCTTCGAACTCGAAGTGCCGGAGATAAAGGCTGGAACCGTCGAGATCAAGTCGATCGCGCGTGAAGGCGGACACCGCAGCAAGGTCGCCGTCCATTCCCGGATCCCCAGCATCGACCCCATTGGCGCCTGCGTCGGGATCCGCGGCAGCCGCATCCAGAACGTCGTCAACGAGCTGGGCGGCGAGCGCATCGACGTCATCAAGTGGGACCCGGACCCCGGCAACTTCGTCTCCAACGCACTCAGCCCTTCACAGATCCTGGAAGTCGAAGTCGATGAGGAAGAGCACAAGACCACCGTCGTCGTGCCCGACCGGATGCTCTCGCTGGCTATCGGCAAGGAAGGCCAGAACGCGCGGCTGGCCGCCAAGCTGACCGGCTGGAGGATCGACATCCGCAGCCAATCGGCCGCCGAACGCGTGGAAGCTGGCGCCGATGAAGCGCCATCGAGCTTCGTGCCGTTCGCCCCGGGCGAAGAGCCGGACATTGATGTCATCGAAGAGGCCGAAGAGGTGGCTGCGGCCGCCCTGGCCGAAGCGCCCCTCCCGCCGCGTACCCGGCCGATCGCGGCCCCGGCGGCGGCCAGCGGCGAGCCCATCGACCAGGAAGAGGAGATCCCGTTCTCCGTCGCCCTCGCCCAGATGCCCATTCCTGATAGGGAAGAGCGCGAGGCGGAGGACTACGGCGAAGACGAGGACGAGGAGTACGAAGTCCCCGTCACCGTCATGCCCGAAAACCGGCCGACAGCGATCCGCTTCGCCGAAGATGTCCTTCCCAAGCGTCCCGAAGAGGCCGAAGAGGCGAAGAAGGCCGTCGTCAAACGCCCCCGGCGCGGTGCTCGCTTCGAGGACGAAGAAGAGGACGAAGAGAACGACTACACCGGTCGGATTCACTGACGGAGGGGGCCACGATGCCAGCGGGAAAGGGCCCGCGCCCCCGCCACCTCCCCATCCGGACCTGCATCGGCTGCCGCCAGGGCGAAGGCAAACACGCCCTCATCCGCATCGTCCGGACACCGGAAAAGCGGGTCGCCATCGACCCAACCGGCCGCGCCAACGGCCGCGGCGCCTACCTCCACGCCGCCCGCGTCTGTTGGGAGAAAGCGCTGAAAGGCGGTACGATGGAACGTGCACTGAAAATCACACCGGCAAAAGATGATGTCGAGGCGCTTCGCTCCTTTGCCATGACGCTGCCGACAGAAGTAGAAAGCGAAACCGTATGACAGTCCAACCATCGACGCGGCCAAAGAGTGTCGCGCTCCCCGCGGCGTTGACCGTGAAGGAGACCGGGGACCTGCTCGGCGTGTCACCCGTTGAGGTGATCAAGCGGCTCATGACGCATGGCGTTATGGCCTCGCTAAACGCGACGATCGACTACGAAACGGCGGCCATCGTCGCCGTCGATCTCGGCCTCGAACCAGAACAGGCCCAGGCTATCCCGGAAGCGGCCCTCGCCGCGGACCTCGAAGACGAAATCGTCGACGACCCCGCCTCGCTGAAGCCGCGCCCGCCCGTCGTCACGATCCTCGGCCACGTCGACCACGGCAAGACAAGCCTCCTCGATACGATCCGGAAGACACGCGTGGCGGCCGGTGAGGCGGGCGGCATCACCCAGCACGTCGGCGCCTACCAGGTGACGCGGAACGGCGAGCTGATCACGTTTCTCGACACGCCGGGCCACGCGGCCTTCACGGCGATGCGCGCGCGCGGAGCGCAGGTGACGGACATCGCGATCCTCGTTGTCGCAGCCGACGATGGCGTGATGCCCCAGACGGCGGAAGCGATCAGCCATGTCCAGGCGGCGGGCGTGCCGATGATCGTGGCGATCAACAAGATCGACCTTCCCGGCGCGAACCCGGACCGTGTAAAGCAGCAGCTGACCGAGCACAACGTCGTCGTCGAAGACTTCGGCGGCGATGTCGTCACGGTCAACGTCTCGGCCACCAAAGGCACAGGGATCGACGAACTTCTGGAAGCGATTGCGCTCGTTGCCGAAGTCGCCGAACTGAAGGCGAATCCCGATCGCCCGGCCGACGCCGTCGTGATCGAAGCCGAACTGGACGCCAATCGCGGCCCCATCGCGACGCTTCTCGTTAAGGGCGGAACGCTCCGCCAGGGCGACGCCCTCGTAGCGGGCGAGATCAGCGGCAAAGTGAAGGCGATGTTCGACGATCAAGGTCGGCGTGTCCGTGAAGCCGGGCCCTCGACGCCGATCGTCGTTATGGGTCTCGAAACCGTCCCCGAAGCTGGCGACCACGTGCGGGTGGTGAGCGACGAGCGGACCGCCCGCCAAAACGTCGATGAGCGCCGCCGTGGCCGCGAGGCCGCCGAGCAGACGAACCACGCGCACGTCAACCTCGATACCCTCTTCAACGAGATCAGCGCCGGCAAGCTGAAAGAGCTGATCATCATCCTCAAGGCCGATGTCCGCGGCTCCGCCGAGGCGATCAAGGGCGCGCTCGAACGCCTCAACACCTCGGAAGTGAAGGTCAAGGTCATTCACTCGGCGACGGGGCCGGTCAGTGACTCCGACGTGATGCTCGCCGAAGCCTCGAACGGCATCATCCTCGCCTTCAACACGAAAACCGACCCCTCGGCGAAGAAGCGCTCCGATGCCACGGGCGTCGATATCCGCACCTACAGCATCATCTATCAGCTGCTGGAAAACATCGAAAAAGCGCTGGCCGGGATGTACGAACCCGTCTACACGCAGGTCATCGATGGGCACGCCGAAGTCCGCCAGCTCTTCAAGTCCAGCCGCCTCGGGCAGATCGCGGGCTGCTTCGTGCTGGATGGCACCATCCGCCGGAACCTCAACGTCCGCATCATTCGCGGCGGCCAGGAGTTCGCCCGCGCCCGCTGCGAGGGCCTCAAGCGCTTCAAGGACGATGTCCGCGAAGTACAGACTGGCTACGAATGCGGCGTCGTCCTCTCCAACTTCGGAACCTTCCAGGAAGGTGACATCATCGAATTCTTCCACGAAGAGCGGGCCAACTAGGACCCTCACCCCCAACCCCTCTCCCAGTGCGCTGGGCGAGGGGAGAAAACGGCCCGGCGGGACCTGGCCAGGTATCGGTCATGCCTGCGACGAGCACCAGGCGAAGGAGCGAACCAACCCCGAACGCTCGGCGGCCGGAGCGAAAAGGAGAGCCATGAGCAGGCGCACAGAACGCGTGAACGACCTCCTGCGCGAAGAGCTGAGCACGCTCCTCCAACGCGAAGTGAAAGACCCGCGGCTCGACCACGGCCTGACCACGATCACCGAGGTCCAGGTCACGCCGGACCTTCGCCACGCCATCGTCTTCATCTCCTACCTGGGTGAAGACGATGCCGAGCGGTCGGCGGTGCTGGCCGCCCTCAAGAGCGCCTCGCACTTTCTCCACAACGAACTCGTCCGCCGCCTGCAGCTCCGGATCGTGCCGGAGTTCGCCTTCCGCTTCGACCCGACGATCGAACGTGGCGCCCGGCTGGCGGCGCTGATCAACCAGGTGACCGCGGACCGCGAACCGGACGGCGCGGCGCCGTGAGCCGTCCGGCATCCCGCCGCGGCGACCTCGACGGAATCCTCCTCGTCGATAAGCCGCAGGGCTGGACCAGCCACGACATCGTCGCCAAACTCCGTGGCGTCACGGGCCAGCGGCGGAGCGGCCATACGGGAACGCTCGACCCGATGGCCACCGGCCTCCTCGTCCTCTGCCTGGGCCGGGCGACCCGGCTCGTGGAGTACATGACCGTCCACGACAAGCGCTATACGGGCGAGATCACCCTCGGTGCGGCAACCACGACGGACGATGCCGAAGGAGAGGTGATCGCGACGGAAACGCCACCGCCGCTCGACGACCAGGCCCTCGCCGAGATTGCGGCCCGGTTCACGGGCGCCATTCAACAGCGTCCACCCGCCTTCAGCGCCATCAAGAGCGGTGGCCGGCGCGCCTACGCCATTGCCCGAGCCGGCGGAGACCCCGCCCTGAAGGAACGCCAGGTGGCCGTCCACGCGCTCACACTCAGGCTGACGGCGCCCGATCGGCTCTCCCTCGAACTCCACTGCGGGCCCGGGACGTACGTCCGCAGCCTGGCCCGGGACATCGGCGAGCTGCTCGGTTGCGGCGCCCACCTTTCCGCGCTCCGCCGGATAACGGTCGGGAGCTTCGCCATCGCCGAGGCGTGGAGCCTGGAAGAGCTTACGGCCCTCGCCAACCCCGCCAGCGCGCTCCTCCCGGCCGACGACGGGCTGCTGGAGATCCCGGCGGCGCTGCTCGACGACGGGAAGGCCGCCCGCTTCGCCGCCGGTGGCGCAATCGCGACAGCCGCAGCCGGCGCCGTTCGAGAGGTGCTCCGCGTCTACAGCCGCTCGGGACAGTTCGTTGGAACAGCGCACCTGGACGCGGATGGAGAGCTGAAGCCTGGGAAGGTCCTGGCGCCTCAGACGGTTATGTCGCACGCTGAACCTGCGGCCGATTGACAGGTGAAGCTAACTGGCTATCATGGCCGTAAGGGTCGGAGCAAGTGAGTAATCACTAGATCAATTATGCTCCGGCGCGAGCCACCCCCGTGGCCACCAACAAGGAGGAACCATGCAGGGCTACTGCCTCAAGTGCCGCGAACAGCGGGAGATGCAAGACGCCGAAGCGATCACCATGAAGAACGGCAAGCCGGCCACGCAGGGCAAATGCCCGACGTGCGGCACCAAGATCTTCAAGATCGGTAAGGCCGCATAGCGCTACCAGGCAAAGGCGCGGACCGTGCCGTCCCGAGCGCGCGCGGTCCGCGTTACTCCTCGTCCTCGGCCAGCGCCTCCAGCACCGCGCCATGGAGGAGGCCGTTCGTCGCCACCACGCTCCCCCCCACCTTCGCCTCGCCCTCCCAGGTCGTCATCCGGCCGCCGGCTTCCGTGATCACCGGGTAGAGCGCGGCCGCGTCCCAGATGCTCATCTCCGGGTCCAACATCACATCGGCCCGGCCACTCGCCACCATCAGATAGCCGTAGCAATCGCCCCAGGCCCGCATCAGCCCGGCCTCGCGCGTGATCGCCGCGAAACCGCGCGGCCAGCCTTCCAGAAATCGCTTGTAGCTCGTCATCGAAACCGTCGCCGCGCCGAGCGACGGCGTCGTCGAGACCCGCGCGGCGACCCCGTTCAGGAAGGCGCCCTGGCCCCGTGCCGCCCAGGCCGTCTCGCCGGCGGCGTGGCAGGCGATAACGCCGATAACTGGGGCACCGTCGCGCTCCAGCGCCACCAGCGTCCCGAAGAGGGGGACGTGGTGGATGAACGACTTCGTCCCGTCGATCGGGTCGAGGATCCAGCGATGGCGGCCATCTCCCTCCTTCGTCCCCAACTCTTCGCCGAGGATGCCGTGCGCCGGGCACTCCCGTTCCAGGAAGGCCCGGATCGCCTCTTCGGCGCCGCGGTCCGCGGCCGTCACCGGCGTCCGGTCGGCCTTCAGCTCGAACGCTACGCCAGATTCATAGAGTGGCATGATCACGTCGCCGGCGAGGCGCGCAGCCTCCCTCGCCACCAGAAGCAGGCCGGCCAGGTCCTGCGCGTCTCCGCTCACCGCGCACTGTCGCCCTTGCGGTACTGGGTCGTCAGTTCGTCGAGCCTCAGCTTGAGCGCCGGATCGAGTGGCGCGTCGGCCGCGCCGAGAACGTCGTCCAGCTGCTCCGGCCGGCTGGCCCCGACGATCGGCGCCGTGATCGCCGGGTTAGCGAGCACCCAGGCGACGGCGAGCTGGGCCAGCGGCATCCCCGCCTCCGCCGCCAACGGCCGCATCCGCTCCACCGTCTCGAACATCCCTTCGTGCCAGTAGCGGTCCTGGTAGCGCTCGGCGGCCGTCCCGAGGGTGAAGCGCGACCCCTCTTCCGGGCCCGCTTCGCGGTTGTGCTTGCCACTCAGCAGCCCCCCGGCGATGGGGTTGTAGGGGATGACGCCGATGCCCTCTTCGGCACACAGGGGCAGGAGTTCGCGTTCAATCTCGCGGAAGAGGAGGTTGTAGCGCGGCTGCACCGAATCGAAGCGCACGACACCCATCGCCTCGCTCCGGCCTATCGCCCGCGCCACCTGGTATGCGAGGAAGTTCGAGCACCCCACGTACCGCACCTTCCCGGCGCGAACGACGTCCTCGAGCGCCCGCAGCGTCTCATCGATCGGTGTGGCCGGGTCCGGCCCGTGGAGCTGGTAGAGGTCGATGTAGTCCGTCTGGAGCCGCCGCAGGGAACCCTCCACGGCATCGAGGATGTGCTTTCGCGAATTCCCCTGGTCCCAGCGCTTGCGCGACATCGGTCCAAAGCACTTGGTCGCGAGGATGTAGTCCTGGCGCCTGCCCTGGAGCCAACGGCCGACGATCTCCTCGGTCCGCCCGACAGTCACCCCGGAGCCGCCCAGCGGGTAGACGTCAGCCGTGTCGAGGAAGGTGATCCCCCCTTCGGCGGCCCGGTTGAGGATGGCGACGGAGGACTTTTCGTCGCATTGCAGGCCGAACGTCATCGTTCCCAGGCAGAGCCGGGAGACCTGGAGGCCGGTGCGGCCGAGGCGAACGTGTTTCATCGTGTGCTCCATGATCGTGAGGTTGTACGAGTAGAGCCGATCACAGGGCGGCGCGCAAAGCGGCTACTTCCAGCATCCCCAAGAACAGAGTAAATTGGAGAACCAAGCGCCCAGAAGGAGCGGGCATGAGCCGCTATTCCATCCTCGAAATGGGGAATCTCCAGATCATCCAGGAGCGCGAACGCCTTCTCGTCCGCGCCCTCCGCCGCCACGGTATCCTCTCGCTCGAAGGTCTGCGGATGTTCGAAGCGGGGTGTGCCGGTGGCTACAACCTCCGCCTCATGGTGCAGTGGGGCGGCCGGCCAGAGGACCAGGGCGGGATCGACCTCAGCGAGGATTCGATCGCCTACTGCCGTTCGCGCTCGCCCGAAATGCGGCTCTACACCGGCAGCGCCGAATCGATCCCCGAGCCAGACGAATCTTACGATCTGAGCTTCGCCTTCACGCTCTTCAGCAGCGTCCCGGACGAGAGCGTCTCGCGGCGCATCGGAGCGGAAATGTTCCGGATCACACGCCCGGGCGGCCTGATTCTCGTCTACGACATGCGTCGCAAGAGTCCGGGCAACAGCGCCGTCCATCCCGTTTCCACGGAGGATGTCCGGCGCTGGTTCCCCAAGTGTCCGGCACGGGTTCGGCACCTCACGCTCGCGCCACCGGTCGCGCGCCAGGCCGGGCGCTATGCGCCGTTCCTCTACGGGCCCCTGGCCGCTATCCCGCTCTTGCGCACCCACACGCTCCACGTGCTCCAGCGGCCAGCGCTGCCACTCACACGGGAGATGGCGCCAGTGGCCAGCGAAGTCGCGGGCGGCGGCGCTCCGTAACGAGTGCTTACCCTGTGAGAACGTGATGCCGGGGCTATGGTACTCTAGGCCGTGGCTATGGCTGATTTCGATGTCGGCGTTATCGGCGCGGGCCCAGGCGGGTACGTGGCCGCCATCCGGGCGGCCCAGCTCGGCCTCCGCGCTGTTCTTTTCGAGCGCGACCGCGTTGGCGGTCTCTGCCTCAACTGGGGTTGCATCCCCAGCAAGGCGCTCCTTCGCAACGCCGATGTCGTGAACCTTGTCCGCGATGGCGAGCGCTGGGGCATCGCTACCAGCGGCCTCACGATCGATTACGGCGCCGCCTTCGAACGCAGCCGCGCCGTCGTCGAAAAGCTCGTCGGCGGCGTCGAAGCGCTGCTCGCCGGCAACGGCGTCACGGTCGTAACCGGCGCCGCCACGATCGAGAACAGGACGACCATCAGGTGTGGTGATGCGGCGTACTCCACCGGCGCCGTCATCGTCGCGACGGGAGCGAGCGCGCGGCTCCTCCCCGGCCTCGAACCCGACGGCGCCGACGTGATCACGAGCCGCGAGGCGCTGGCCTTGCGGGCGCTCCCGGCGAGGGCGGTGATCGTCGGGGCCGGGCCCGTTGGCGTCGAATTCGCTCACCTCTGGGCCAGCTACGGCACGGCGGTCACGCTCGTCGAACTCCTCGACCGGGTTGTCCCGCTCGAAGAGCCGGAGATCTCCCGCACCCTCCAGCGTTCGTTCGAAGCGCGCGGCATCGTCTGCCGGACCGGCGTGCGTGTCGAGCGGATCGAACGCACCCAGGGCGGCCTCGCCGTTCACCTCGCCGGTCAGGACGAAACAATCGAGGCGGATACGGTGCTCGTCGCCGCCGGCTTTATCCCCCACACCACCGGGCTCAACCTTGAAGCGATCGGCGTCACCATGGAGCGGGGATTCATCACGATCGACGACTCCATGCGGACGACGGTCCCGGGCGTCTACGCCATCGGCGATGTCACGGGCAAGCTGATGCTGGCCCACGTGGCGATGGCCCAGGGCGC
>JANMTH010000715.1:0-1605 GCA_031390305.1 Thermoflexaceae bacterium | reverse complement strand
GTGCGGCCGCATAGTGCGGGCTGTTCTCTTCTAGCTTGTCTTCGGAGACCTTGACGGTATCGACGAAGGGAACGTCCTTCAAGTCGTCCCAGGCGATACCCGCTGCTTCCCCGAACACGAAGAGACGATCCACGTACGCGGTTTCACAGAAGACGCAGCAAAGGTCGGAGGGCTCGAAGTATAGGTTGCCCCTAACGCGCCACTCCCGTTCCCAGCTGAAGTCAAAGCTGCTTGATTTCTGAGAGACGTACGGCATTAGCTGGCGCAGGAGGTGCGGTTGGCCGGCATCAAGGGCGAGCTGCCAGAAGTCCATGATCGCCATGCCGGCAGGGAATCCCGCATACAGCACGGGGATTGCCTTGTTCTCTTCCAGGAACGGCCTGTGGAAGGTGAGCCCGAACGGCTCGACTTGAAAGCCGCGACCCTTCACCGGTGTCGCAAAGGCGGCAACGCCTTCCGGCTCGCACTCGGCGAAGCACGCGACGCGAAACTCGCGCTGCTCCTCCGCGGAGAGGGCGCTGATTCTGTTTCTGGCGAGGCAATGAATCCCCCGAGCCTCAACCCGCTGGCTGACAAGAATCTCTCCAAGTACCTGCCACGCAGGGGCGGCGCCGCGACGGCGGGTCAGATGGACGAGGTGGTGCGAGTAGTCGGGCTTGCGCGCGAGGAACTCTTCCAGCGGGATCGCCTTCATGGCGATGCGGCGGCGCGCTGAAGATTCAGGGCGAGGAGGCGTTCGAGGATGGTTTCGTCGGGGAGGGTTTCGGGCGATTCGGGCCAGCCGTAGGCGCGGAAGACGGCTTCGTCGAGCTTGCGGTGGGCGTCGGCGAGCCAGGTTGGGCGCTCGTTGTAGAGCTTCGTGAGGGTCATCGCGGGGTCGGCGCGAAGACGGGCGGAACGCCAGTCGTCGAGGTTCTTGGCGGCGGCGGCGATGGCGGCGTAGATAGGGCTCGCGGTGTCTTCCTTGCCGGGGGGCCAGGGCAGGGGGAAGGTCTCGAAGCAGGTGGTGGGGGTGTAGCGAAAGCCGCTTTCGGACTCCCGCAGCTGCGTACCCTGGCGGAGGGACCAGACCTCGTGGATGCGGGACTGGAGGACGCCGAAAAAGTAGTCGTCGTCGCGGGCGAAGACGATGAGCTGTGCATCGGCCAGGACCTCCGGTGCCAACCAGACGAACAATCGGTACTTCGTGAGTCGCGGCGTGCCGAGGTGACGACCAAGCGGCGCCAGCGCCGCTCGCATATCCGGTCGGGGCCGCTGATGAAGCCACCACTTGACGCCCGTGACATCGCCGGACCGGGCGGTCGCCCTCATTGGCTTTACGTGCCGCTTGACGTACTCGAACGGGAGCTCATACCGGGCCGCGTCGGCTTCGGTCGTGCCGGGTGGAAAGTCGACGATCCACATGTTCCGGTTCCCGCGAGTGATGTCGAGCCCGTTCACCCATGGCCGGACGACATCACTGTTCGGCTTTGCGTGGGGATTGACGGCCGCGAGCATCGTGCGGGCCGTTGCTCAGGTATCTCGAAGGGGCCGACCTTCGTGTCGCCCATGAAGGAGATCGCCTCGTTCTCGCGAAGGGGGCGCGCGGTTGTGATGTCGGAGGCG
>JANMTH010000676.1:0-1501 GCA_031390305.1 Thermoflexaceae bacterium | reverse complement strand
GGCCGAAGCGCTCGGCGCCCTCCATGACGATGACCGTGGCGTTGGGCACGTCGATCCCGACTTCGATCACGCTCGTAGAGACGAGGACATCCGATTCGTGGGCGACGAACCGGGACATCACCTCTTCCTTCTGTTTGCCCGCCATCCGGCCGTGGAGCAGATCGAGCCGGTAGCGCGAGAGCGGGCCGGTGCGAAGACGCTCGTACTCCTCTTCGGCTGAACGGACATCGATCGTCTCCGAGTCCTCGACGAGGGGGCAGATGACGAACGCTTGCTCACCGGCGTCGAGCCGTTCGCGGATGAAGCGGTAGGCTTCGTCCCGTTCGTGGGGGGCCACCCAGGCGGTGTTCACGGGCTTTCGGCCGGGCGGCATCTCGTCGATCGTTGAGACTTCGAGGTCGCCGTAGACGGTGAGCGCCAGGGTGCGTGGGATCGTGGTCGCGGTCATCACGAGGAGGTGCGGGTTCGTGCCCTTCTGGCGGAGGCGGGTTCGCTGAGCGACGCCGAAGCGGTGCTGTTCATCGACGACGGCGAGGCCGAGCCGGGGAAGCACGACCTCGTCTTCGAGGAGGGCGTGGGTGCCGATGATGATGTCGGCTCCGCCATGAGCGGCGTCACCACGGATCTGCTGTTTCTGGCCCGGCGTGAGCGAGCCGGTGAGGAGAACGGCGCGGAGCGGATGGCCGAGCCAGGGCGGCGCGAAGAGGCCGTCGAGGGCGCTGCCCTCACCGCCGCCGAGGAGGCGCGTGAGCGAACGGTAGTGCTGTTCGGCGAGGATCTCCGTCGGCGCCATGAGGACGGCCTGGTGATCGGAATGGACCGCCGCGAGCATCGCGGCGAAGGCGACGACCGTCTTGCCGCTGCCGACATCGCCCTGGAGGAGGCGGAGCATGGGCACGGTTCCGCCGATGTCGGCGGCGATGTCGGCCATCGTCCGCTGCTGCGCGCGCGTGAGGGGGAAGGGGAGCGAGGCGAGGAAGCCTTCGAGCCGCGAGCCAAGCGTCAACGACGGGGCGCGTTCGCCCTGTTGCCATTCGGCCCGCCGCATGAGGACGGCACACTGGATCGCCAGGAATTCGCCGAGGGCGAGCCGTTGGCGAGCCGCCTCGGCCGCGCCGTACGAGGCCGGGTGGTGAAGCGTTCGGATGGCATCGACGAGCGGTGAGAGCCGCTCGCGGTCCCGCAGCCAGGGCGGCACCGGGTCGGGAACCAGTGCCGCCAGCGATTCGACGGCGGCGCTCACCGCCTTGCGGATGGCACGCTGGCTGAGGCCGTTCGTCGCGGGGTAGACGGGGACAAGCTTGCCGGCGGAGCTGAGTTCGGTATCGAACGGCTCGAACTCCGGGTTCTCCATCTGGAGGCGGCCGCGGAAGAGGCGGACGCGGCCGGAAACGGCGATCGGTTCGCCCTCGGTGAGCGAGCGGGCGACGTATGGGAGATTGAACCAGACCACGCGAAGGGCGCCCGAACGATCTTGAAGGACGGCTTCCGTGCCCTTCAC
>JANMTH010000674.1:0-3288 GCA_031390305.1 Thermoflexaceae bacterium | reverse complement strand
CGATTCGATGAAGAGGTCGATGTCTGTGTTCATCGCGCGGAACGATTCGTGGTGCTGCACCTAATCCACCATCGGCAGCCGCACGCTGAACGTGGAGCCCTTTCCCTGCGTCGAGATCAGCGCGATCCGCCCGTGGTGGGCTTCGGCGATCGACTGCGCGATGGCGAGGCCAAGCCCGGACCCGCCTTCAACCCGCGCGCGGCCGCTATCAACGCGGTAGAACCGGTCGAACACGTGGGCCTGGTGTTCGGGCGCGATGCCCGGGCCCGAATCCGTCACGGAGAGCGTGGCGCGGCGGCCGTCCTGGCCCGTGCGGATCGTGACTACGCCGCCCGGCGGCGTGTACTTGATAGCGTGGTCGATGAGGATTGCCGCCAGCTGCCGGAGCTGCCCTGAATCCGCGAGAACGGCGACAGCGCCCAACTCCGTCCGCATGGCGATCCCTTTCGCCTCGGCCAGTGGCGCCATGTCCCTCACCACGTCTCCCGCGACTGTCCCCATGTCCAGCCGTTCCGGAGAAGCGGTCAGGCGTCCTTCGTCGGCACGGGCGAGCATCAGAAGCTGGTTTACCAGCCTCGCCATCTGGTCCGACTCGGCGTCGACCGCCGCCACCTGGTCGAGGTTCGCTTCGATCGTCTGCTCAGGGTGGCGAAGGAGGAGTTCGTTGTTCGCCTTGATCGTGGCGATTGGCGTCCGCAATTCGTGCGAGGCGTCGGAGATGAAGCGCCGCTGCAGCTCCATCGATTCGCGAATCGGCCGCAGCGTCCGGCCAGCCAGCCAGTAGCCACCGCTCATCGAAAGCAGGAGGCCCGCCGCGCCCCCGGCTATCAGCGTGAGCGCGAGCGTGTTCAACTGGCGGTCCCGGGCCTCGAGGGAGCGGCCGACGTGGAGGACCCGTCCGCTGGCATCATCTAGCGGCAGGCTGACGAATCGGAAGCTGTCGCCCTGCCCGCGTGTGTCCGTTAGCCGGCCTTCGGCAGTCGCCGCCAGGGAAAGCCGTTCGAAGTCGATACCTTCGAGATCGATGCCGCGGGGGTTCTGGGCCACCTCCCCGGCGGTCGTCGTGCTCAGGTAGAAGACGTCGCTCGAGATGCCCTGGGGAGGAAGGGACCGCTCGCGCGCGGTGGGCTGAGCGCGATCGTCGTCTGTGTCCTCGTCGCCGTCGTCCGCTAACCCGCCGCCTTTGCCGCTCCGGTCGTCGTACCGCGCGTCGTCGTCCGCCGGGTTAGCCAGGTGGCCGGCCGTCGGCGATTGGGAGATGTCGCGTGCCGCCAGCCGCAGCTCGCTGTTGATGCTGGTATCCGCGTCGCGGCGAACAACCGCATAGGCTGTCACGCAAATAGCCACGAGAATGATCGCGAACGCCGCCGCATACCAGGCCGTGAGCTGGAACCGCGCCCGCGTGAACATCAGGCGGACCGCAACGCGTAGCCCGCGCCTCGCACGGTCCGGATGAGCTTCGGTTCGAACTCGCGGTCGATCTTGTTCCGCAGGTAGTGGATGTAGATGTCCACCACGTTCGATTCAGTCAGCATGTCATAACTCCAGACACGATCGAGCAGTTGCGAGCGCGTGAACACCTGGCCCGGCCGCCGCGTCAGCGTCTCGAGGAGGGCGAACTCTCGCGCTGTCAGTTCTATCCGGTGGCCCTGGCGAATAGCCTCACGGCTGCGAAGGTCCAGCTGCAGGTCCCCAACCGTGAGGATCCCGCCCTCGCCCGTGGTCTGCGTGGCGCGGCGGTTCAGGGCGTGAATCCGGGCCGAGAGTTCGGCCAGGGCGAACGGCTTGACGAGGTAGTCATCGGCTCCGGCCGATAGCCCGGCGACACGGTCCGGGATGGCGTCCTTCGCCGTTAGCATCAGGATTGGGGTGCGGTTGTTGCGGGCACGAAGCCGCTTCGCGATCTCCAGGCCGTCCAGCGAGGGAAGCATCACGTCGAGCAGGATGATGTCGTACTCCTCGAGGAGTGCCTGAGCGAGCGCGTCCGCGCCATCGGCCACGTGGTCCACGACGTGGCCGTCTTCGACCAGCGCGCGCCGGACGGCGTTGGCCAACCGGAGTTCATCTTCAACGAGGAGGATATGCACGGCTCTATAGGAGCATAACCCCCTCTTGACTTCATGAGAGCTTTCGAATCCGCGCCACATCGAGGGCGAACCGCGGTCGCGCACGCTAAGCGCTACGGTTCAAGGAGGACCAGCAATGCAGGCACGAGCAATCGCCCTTGGCGCGGCCGCCTTCGCCGGCGTCGCGGCAGGCGTCACCCTCTTCGGTCCCAGCATCACAGCTGTCGAAGCGGAGCCGGGCCCGGCGGGCATCGCATCGGCCGGGTCGCCCACCGGTGGGACGGCGCAACCTTCGAATGCGTCCCTTCGCCGCGACGAAGAAGACGAACAAGACGAACAGGACGAACAAGAGGACAGCGACTGATGGCGATGAGGTACGCCGGATTGAAGGCTGGCCTGGCCGGAGGTTCCGTCGCCGCCGTGCTGGCCGGCGTGGTGTTCTTCCGCGGCCAGGAGGCCGCCCAGAACGCCGCCGCCGCGCCTCTCGTAGAGGCCGCACAACGGGTTTCCGTGACGGAGACCGCCACGGCCGCCACGACCGCCACGGCCGCCACGACCGCCACGGCCGCGGCTACCGCGAAGGCCGCGGCTACCGCCGCTCCAGCGAAGGCGGCGGCTACCACCGCTCGCCTGAGCACGGCGAAGCGAACGAGGGCCTCCTGATGGGCACGCTCTCGGCCGCCGCCGCCCTCTTCGCGGCCGGTCTGCTGGGCTCGGCGATGCTCGGGCTGGCTTCGCTCGGGACGATGCCGTGGTACCTCTCCCGCGCCTCGGGGCTGGTCGCCTTCGCGATCATCACGGGCTCGGTTATCCTTGGCCTTCTC
This sequence comes from Thermoflexaceae bacterium, assembly GCA_031390305.1. Taxonomy (GTDB): domain Bacteria; phylum Chloroflexota; class Dehalococcoidia; order Tepidiformales; family Tepidiformaceae; genus JANMTH01. Next base: position 398 of record JANMTH010000674.1, on the reverse strand, counting down.
CTTTCCACGAAGCGCCCGAAACCACTTCTCCCGAAGGGCTTCAGCTTCGATATCCATCAGTTCCTGGCGTTTTTCACGCTCGGTCTCGTGGCCGTCCACGCCGGCTCGCTGCTCTTCGATCACTACATCGGCTACGGCGTCCTCGACCTCCTGGTGCCGTTTCGCTCTCCATTCGAGCGGCTCTGGACGGGCCTCGGGGTCATCGCCTTCTCGGGTGCCCTCGCCGTCACGGTGAGCTTCTCCCTGCGCAAGCGGATGGGTCATCGCCGCTGGCGCCAGTTCCACTATGTCTCGTTCGCCGTTTGGGTGATGGCCCTGCTCCACGGCCTGATGGCGGGGACTGATGCCGGCCTTTCGCTGGTCCGGATCCTCTACATCGGAGCCGGGCTCAGCGTCGG
>JANMTH010000607.1:0-1900 GCA_031390305.1 Thermoflexaceae bacterium | reverse complement strand
AACTCGAGCTTCTTGCCGTCCTTCGCGTAGATGCCGTCGCTGCCTTTCGCGTAGCCCGCCGCGGTCATGAGGTCCGCGGCCTTCTTCACGTCGTAGGCGTACGAGTTGAGCTTGGCCTGGTCGGCCGCAGAGACCCAGAGCGGGACGATGTTGTCGGACACGCCGGCCATGAACTTCTGGACCTTCGCCGACTGGCCGTAGGTGATCGTCGCGCTCTCTTCCTTGTTGATGGCGTAGGCCACCGCCTGGCGAAGGCGCTTGTCCTGAAATGCCGCAGCCTTCTCCCAGTGGAAGACGATGGCCGGTCCCGTGTAGGCCGGACCGCGGACGACGCGGATCCCCTCGGCGGTGAAGGCCCTGTCGGTCGCGAGCGGGAAGCCGTGCGTCGCGTAGTCGACGTCGCCGGCGAGGACGAGCGGCGTGACCTGCGCGGTCTCGCCCTGGTAGATGACGAGCTTGTCGAAGTTCACCTGGTCGGCGAAGAGGCCGCCCGGGTTCTTCACGAGTGTGAGCTGCGCCTCGGTGACCGAAGCGGTGTCGATCTTGTACGGGCCGGAGTACACCATCGTCGGCCGGAGCGCGGCGAGCTCGGCGCGGATCGCCTTGATCTCGTCGCTCGCGACGGCCTTGCCGGCGGCGAACTGCGTCGCGGCCTTCGCCGCGATCGCGCCGTAGATCGAGTCCGGACGGATCGAGTTGCGCAGGATGAGGCGCTCGCCGAGGCTCGAGGGGGTCTTGAAGGTGAACTTCGCCTCGAGGTCGCCGGCGGCCTCGACCTTGTCGATGTAGTTCCAGATCGCGAAGCCCTCCATGCGGCCGATCGTGTAGGTCGTGACGACGTCCTTGGCGGTGACCGCCGCGCCGTCGGACCACTTGAGGCCTGGCCGGAGCTTCACGGTGAAGACGTTGCCCGCGAGGCTCGACGACTCCGCGAGGAAGTACTCCCACTTCGCGTCGGCCCACCTGTACATCGCGAGGTTCGGCATGAAGGTGTCGTGGTAGACGCTGCCGGACAGGAGCGCGCCGCTCGCGAAGTAGTTGAAGTGTCCCTTCGGCGGGAGGTCGTACGGCCACGCGCCGTTGAACTGGCCGCCCTTCACGGAGGCGCCACCGGGCGCCTGCGTCCCGGACGGCCCGGAGGTCGTCGGCGCGCAGCCGGCGGCGACGATACCGAGCGAAGTGAGCGTCGCGTCCCGCAGGAAGCGACGGCGTGAGACGGAATACCTGGCTGGCCTAGGTTCGGTCATGGGTCCCTCCCGCATCCTCGTTGCTCGCATTGAAACTGGTCCGTACCGGTTTGTCACGCAGGGCGGTGCCTCGCGGAGGAAGCGGCGGCGACGAGAGCCGGGCCGTCACGAGCACGACGCCCACGAAGAGCAGCCCGACCGCGGCGGCCATGACGGTGACCACGAATTCCGGTGAATTCGGCCGCTGGAACGGGAGGATCGCGACGGCCGTGCCGAGGATGAGGAACGCGATCCGGAAGGCGGCCCGGCCGGTGCGCGGGTCCAGCTAGCGGACTCCCAACGAGCGGACTCCCAGGAGCTCGGCCGCCGGTGCCCGCTCCCGCTTGGCGACGTGGCAGGCGACCTCTCGGCGCTCAGCCTCGCGGCCGGGGATCGCCTCGAGGACCGGCACGAGGACATCGCAGAGGCCCGGCTCCGCGAGCGGGCACCGCGGATGGAAGACGCAGCCCGGCGGCAGCGCGAGCAGGCTCGGGGCTTCGGCGCTCCGGAGCTCGACGCGCCGCTTGCTGCGCGTGATGTTCGGGTCCGCCTCGGGGATCGCGGAGATGAGTGCGACCGAGTAGGGGTGCGCGGGATCCTCGACGAGGGTGTCGGTGCCCGCGAGCTCGACGACCTTGCCGAGGTACATCACGCCGATCCGGCCGCCGCGCGCG
>JANMTH010000161.1:0-7176 GCA_031390305.1 Thermoflexaceae bacterium | reverse complement strand
GGCGGCCGCCACGCCGAGGCCGTCGCCCTCGCGGCCGCCGGCGAGGCGCGCGACGCGGATGTCTACGTCACGCTCGAGCCCTGCTTCCCCTTCGCGGGCAAGCGCACCCCGGCCTGCTCCTCCGCCCTGATCGCGGCCGGCGTGCGGCGGGTCGTGGTCGCGCGCGAAGACCCGGACCAGCACGTCGCGGGCCGCGGCATCGCCGCCCTTCGCGCGGCCGGCATCACCGTCGAGGTGGGCGACGGCGCGGCCGAGGCGACGGCGCTCCTTCGCCCCTACCTGAAGCACCGCCAGACCGGCCGCCCGTACGTCATCGCCAAGTGGGCCACGAGCCTCGATGGCCGTCTCGGCGCCCCTGGCATCCGTTGGCTGACCTCCGAGGCGGCCCGCGCTCGCGTCCACGAAGACCGCGCCTGGGTCGATGCCGTCCTCGTAGGGGTCGAGACGGTGCTGGCGGACGACCCGGCGCTGACGGCGCGCCCGGGCGGCGTTGTCGCCTCCCGTCAGCCGGTCCGCATCGTCCTCGATTCCCGTGGCCGAACGCCGCCGGGCGCGGCCGTCGTGAGCGGGCCCGGGCGCGCCATTCTCGCCGTCGGCCGGAACGCGCCGGTCGCCTGGCGCTCGGCGATCACGGCCGCAGGCGCCCAGGTCATCGAGCTGGACGAGACGCCGAACGGCCTGGACCTCGAACAGCTCCTCGTCGTCCTCGGGCAGCGCGCCATCCTCTCCGTCATCGTCGAAGGCGGCGCCGCCATCCTCGGGTCGTTCCTCCGCGATGAACTCGCCGACGAGGTCCACTGCTACGTTGCGCCGTTACTCCTGGGGGCGGCCGGCCTGGCCATCGATTCGGGGAAGCTAGCCTTCCGGCTCGAAGACGTTCAGGTAGAGCGGCTTGACCCGGATGTCCTGATCCGCGGCTACACTGGCGCCTGGAAGCCCGGCCCCTGAGGCCCGGAGGAGTGAGATGGCACGCTACTGGATCGTCGTCGGCGGGCCCGAAGTCTTCGCCAGGACGCGGGAGATGGGATTCGTCCGCCACGGCTTCAAGAGCACCCGCCGTCTGATGGCGGGCAAAATCCAGGCCGGCGACCGGCTCGGCAACGCCATTCTCGAAGCTGATATGGCGCGTGCTTCCGCCCTTGCGCCGGCCGGGTAAGGGGCGGAACGCGCGTTGCTCGAGTATGTGGTCGAAGCCAGCGGGCTGGTGAAGCGGTACGGCGAGACGATCGCCGTTCGCGATGTGGACCTCGCCGTCGAGCGTGGCAGCGTGTTCGGCGCCCTCGGGCCGAACGGGTCCGGAAAGTCGACCACGGTGCGAATGCTCCTTGGCCTGGCCAGGCCGGACGCCGGAAACGTCCGCCTCTTCGGCGAGCCGCTTGCCGGCCACGCGCCCCGTCTCCTTCGCCGTGTCGGCGCGGTCGTCGAATCGCCGGCCTTCGTGCCCTACCTCTCGGGGCGGGACAACCTGCGCCTCCTGGAGCTGTACGTGCCGGCGGCGGGCCGTGAAGGCATCGAAGCCGTCCTCCGCCGTGTCCACCTCGAAGACGCCGCCCACCGGCGCTTCAAGACGTACTCGCTCGGGATGAAGCAGCGTCTTGGGATCGCGGCGGCCATCCTTCACAACCCCGAACTGATCATCCTCGACGAGCCGACGAACGGCCTCGACCCGCAGGGCACCCTGGAGGTCCGCGCGCTCATTCCCGAGCTGGCGCGCGAAGGCCGCACCGTCGTCCTCTGTAGCCATCTCCTGCACGAAGTCGAGCAGGTGTGCGACTCCATCGCCATCTTCCAGCGCGGCCGGATCATCGCGCGCGGGACCACGGCCGAGATAACGGGTGCGGCGAGCAGCCTCGAGGTCGCCGCCCCGGATGTGGAGATTGCCCTGAAGCTGTTCGCGCAGTCGCCCTGGGCGGGCCGGGTCCGGGTAGAAGCGGAGCTTCTGCGGATCGAGAACGCTGGCGGCGAGGGCGCATCCGTGAACGCCTTTCTCGCCGGCCACGGCGTCTACGTCTCGCTGCTCCGGCCGCGCCACCAGAGCCTGGAAGAGGCCTTCCTCGACATCACGCGGGAGGACGACGGTGGCTGACGGCTGGACTGTCGAACTGGCGCGGCTTCGTGACGCACTGCGCGCCGAGCTGTTCAAGGTCGTACGCCGGAGGATGACGTACATCTGTCTCGCCGCCTTCAGCGCGCTCGTCGTCCTCTTTTACGTGATCCTCTGGCTGCGGATCCGCGAAGGGCCGGGCACGTCTCCCCAGACGCTGCTCACCTGGCTGGCCGTGCGTTCGGCGATGTCGTTCGCAAACGTCGTGCCCTACAGCCTCGCCCTGGAACGCTTCTTCGCCACCCTCGTCTGCGCCATCTTCGCCGGGACGGTCATGGGCAACGAGTTCGACTGGCGGACGGTCGGCGTCGTCACCGGGCGAGGCGTCCGGCGGTGGCACTTCCTCTTCGCGAAGACCGTCGTCAGCCTCGCCTTCACCGTCGTCACGCTCCTTCTCGGGCTGTTCATCGCCCTCGCCATCAGCGCCTGGTTCACCAGCGTCTACGATCTTCCCTGGGGGGATGCGGGCCCGGAGCGGTACATCGACGCCGTACTGAGCATGGGGCGGACGCTCTACACCATCTTCCCGTTCGTCTTCATGGCTCTGCTGTTCGCCACCCTCTGGCGTTCCGGAGGCCTCGCCGTCGGCGCGGCCCTGGGAGCGTTCTTCATCGAGGGGATCTTCATCGGCCTCCTGAGCGCGGCAAGCGGTTGGCCGCGACTCGTGCCGAATTTCTTTCTGAGTATCAACATTGATGCCGTGCTGCGCGCCAACGGAACGTTCGGGGGAGGGGATGGGAACGTGCCGTTCGCCCTCGGCGAGGCCGGCCCCCCCGAGTGGCGGGGGGCGATGGTCCTCGGAGCGTGGTCGCTCGCTATCGTATTAGTCTCATTTTGGGTTTTCTTGCGCCGGGACATCCAGGAGTAGGGCCTCCTGGAAGACCCCCGGTTGAACTGATTCCGCTTGGGCTGGTAGTATCCCCGCCGAAGCAAGGGACGTAGTTGCATGTATCAATTCCCAAAATGCCGTAAATGTGACGAAGGTGATCTGGTGCCGTTTTCCGACTTCGGCAGCCAGGGCGCACCGATCCAGTACAAGGCCTGGGTCTGCACGAACCCCGATTGCGGATACAACATAAAAATCCGCAACGGCGAACTGTTCATCGATGAGCCGATCAACGATGGCTCGTTCCATACGGGCCGCACGCGATAGACTCTGCGGTATATCACTCCATCGGCACGGCCTGAACTCCAACGAGGCCAGGCCGTGTGACAGGTTGAAACGCGCAATGGCCCAGGCGAACAAGATCTACCAGCCGCTCCCCGTCCAGTTCAGCCTCGATACGGACATCGAGACCGAACTCCAGCAGAACATCCTCGTGACGAGCGTCGACCAGGTCCTCAACTGGGCACGGCGTTCCTCGCTCTGGCCGGCGATGTTCGGGCTGGCCTGCTGCGCGATGGAGATGATCGCGGCCGCCATGCCCCGCTACGACCTGGCGCGCTTCGGCGCCGAGATCTTCCGCGCTTCGCCCCGCCAGGCCGACCTCCTGATCGTCCCCGGAACGGTGACCTGGAAGATGGCGCCGGCCGTACGCCGCGTCTGGCTGCAGATGCCCGAACCGAAGTGGGCGCTGGCGATGGGCGGTTGCGCGATAATGGGCGGCCCGTTCGCCTACGCCTACAGCGTCACGCCCGGCGTGAACACGCTCCTCCCCGTCGATGTCTACGTGCCGGGCTGCCCGCCGCGGCCGGAATCGCTGCTCACCGGACTGATGCTGTTGCAGGACAAGATCAAGCAGGACACGATCGGTAAGGGCTGGCAGCGCAAAGACGTGGAGCCGCAGTTCCATCGCTATCTGCCGGATGGCGACCCGATCCGCAAGGAACTCGAATCCCTGTTCCCCCCGTACATCCAGTACGACACTCCCTACACGGGTTCCGCCTTCCCGAGCTAGTGCGGCTCCAAGATGGCTTCTTGGCCATCTGATTGAACCGGCTCCCCCTCGCCCGCGATGGCGGGGTCGCGGGGCCCCGGACAGTCCCGCGACCCCGTGGAAGTGGTCGCCCGTTCTCCCCTCGCCCAGCGCACTGGGAGAGGGGTCGGGGGTGAGGACCAACCGTCCGAGTTTTCGATCCCCGGCCTACCGAGCCCGGAGCGGCGGCCGCACCATCAACCGAACGCAGGAGAACCCCAATGGCGCAAGCACAATGGTCCGAGATCGAAGGCCTGGTGAAGCACCTCTTCGAGGCCGGTATGACCCCGGACCGCGGCGACCTCGTCGATCTCGCCTACCGCGAAGGCGTCTCCGACGACGCCGTGGACGCGCTCGACACGCTCGGCCCTCGGCACGTCACTTCGCTCGAGAACCTGAAAGAGCTGCTCACGGCGAACGGCGCCCTGGCCTAGTCGTCAGGGCCGAGGGTTCGGTGAGACCGATCGGGGGGCGTGCGGGTGAGGTCGGTCCTGATTCAGGCAAGCCTGCCCCACTGGCGAACCGGTGCCGCCGCCGAAACGAGCGCAACGCCGCCCGCGAAGGCGTGGCTGCCGCCGGTCGCCTTCCGCGATATAGTTCGAGACAGCCGCCCATCAGGAGATGTAACCCATGGCGTCACGCATCGCCAGGTCACGTGAGGCACTCGGTGCGCCCGTCCCTCCGCCCTGGGCGGTCAGGGCGGGGCTCCGAATCCGAGCCGCGGTCGACCAACTTCATTCCCGCATGGTCCCCGGCTTCAACCTCGTCCTCGAGCGGGTCCTTGGCCTCGTCGATACGAAGGCGCTCTATTGTGCGGTTGACCTGCGCCTGCCCGAACTGCTTGCGGACGGTCCACAAACATCGGTTCAGCTGGCTGTCGCCAGTGAGTCCGATCCGGACGCGATTGAAAGACTGCTCCGGTTTCTGGTCTCGCGAGGCTTCTTCAAGCACAGAAATGGCAGGTACGCGAATAACGCAGCCAGCGACATCCTTCGGGCCGACCACCCGTATTCGTGTCGGGATTGGGTACTCTTTTTCGGGTCTGAATGGAACGCTCGAATCTGGAACGAGATGCCGGGACGGGTGCGGACGGGCAAAGCCGCGGCCGAAGCCGCCCTCGGCGTCCCGTTCTTCACCTACCTGACTGACACAAACGCCGAGGCCGGGCGGGAGTTCGCGGGCGCCATGGCCGCGGGCAGCCGCCTGCAGGGGCTGCTCTTCGCGGAGAACATCGACCTGGGCGGCGTTAAGCAGGTCTGTGACATCGGCGGCGGGAGTGGTTCGGTCCTCGCCCACCTCCTCCGCGTCCACCCCGAGCTGCGCGGGGTGGTCTTCGACCTGCCCCAACTTGAGCCGGAGGCGCGAGCCGTGTTCGAAGCGGCGGGCGTTGGCGGACGCGCAACCTTTGTTGGCGGAGACTTCTTCGAAGCGGTTCCCGCTGGCTGCGACCTCTACCTCTTGTTCGCCGTCGTCCACGATTGGGACGATGCCCGCTGCGCGCTGATTCTTTCGAATATCCGTGAGGCAATGGTCCCCGGGGGCCGGATCATGGTCATCGAGGGCATCGTCCCCACACACGGCGGCGAGCATTTCCTCAAGACCACGGACATGCTCATGCTCGTACTGAGTGATGGCGGCCGCGAGCGGACGGATCCCGAATTCGAAACCCTCTGGGAGCGCGCCGGGCTCCGGCTTTCGCGGCGAACCATGCTCCCATCGACATTTCAAGTGTTCGAGCTGGTACCGCGCGAGTAAATCACTCGCTTGTGCCGCGCGCATAAACAGCTATCTGCCTATTGACAGGCGCAGCTATCTGCGTATTCTTTGGGCATGCGCAGAAAACCGAACACTCTCGTCCCTCTGGAACTCAACCTCCTCGGTGCGGCCGTCGCCTTCGCCCGCGCCGGGGTGGAGGAGTTCCACGGGTACGCCATCGCCCTGGAGCTGGCCGAACAGGCCGAAGCACGCAGACTCACGGGCCACGGGACGCTCTATCGGGCGCTCGACCGCCTGGAAGTCGCCGGGCTGCTCGCCAGCCGCCTCGAAGACGCCGAGCAGGCCGCAGCCGAGCGGCGGCCGCGACGGCGTCTCTACCAGCTGACCGCTGAGGGCATACGCGCCGCCCCGGCCGAGACGGCCAGGGCGTACGTACGCCCCTCCGGCAGCGAACCCGGGTTGGCGACGCAATGATTGTGCCAATGGATCGCGCCGACCTCGGGGTTGCTTCGCTCGTTCGGGCGTGGCTCCGCTTCTACACCTCCGGTGCGCCCGCTCCCTTGCGGGAGCGGCGCGCCCAGCAGATCGAGTCGGACCTCTGGGAGCACCAGGCCGACGCCATCACCAGGGGCGCCGGCGGCGCCGCGCTTTCGCTCGCGATCACCGGACGAATGGTCCGCGGGATCCCGGCCGATATCGCCTGGCGAACCAGGATTGGAGGCCTTGCTATGAACATCAAAGTACCGTTTAACCGGATGGCCGGGCTACTCGTGCTTTCGCTCGTCATCCTGCTGCCGATCGCGTCGTCGATCAACGGCTATGACACCGGTCGCGAGGAGTGGCCGAGCGAACTGGCTCGGCTCGGCAGGATGGAGCAATACCAGACGACGGGGAACACGATCTTTCAGGTGGTCGCGGGCTTGGCGTTGCTCGGCGCCGCGGCAGCCTTCGGCTCGTTGTTCGCGAGCCGTTCGCGCACAGGCGGGACGATGGCGGCCGTCTTCGTCGCGGGCGCCGGGGTGCTGACCCTCGTCTCATCGGCGCTCTATCACGCGGTCGCGACAATGGCCCGCACCTTTGTTGATGGCGAGGGAGATGCGGCCCTGGTTACCAGCTCCCGCGCGGTCGCGCTCGTGATGGATAACACGGCGCTGGGGGCTACCTTGTGCCTCGTCGCCGGTGTGTTCCTGCTGGCCGGGATCGCGGCGCGGGAACGGCTCGTCCCACGCTGGCTCGTGCTGCTTCCCACCGGGAGCCTGGTCGCGATGCTGGCCTTTGTCGCCCTCGCGGGTTTCGATAGTGACTTCTCCTGGGGCGCGATAATGATCGCCTTGCTACTCCTGATGGCCTGGTTACTGGTTGCTGGCCTGCTCCTGCTCTTCGGTGTTACGGGTCGCGCTCAGCCGGTCTCGGCGGCTGCCGCTGCCTAGTGCCCTTCCA
>JANMTH010000458.1:0-3007 GCA_031390305.1 Thermoflexaceae bacterium | reverse complement strand
CGTTGTTCGTCCCAAGGGTCGAAGCGGTCTCGCCGAGCTGGCGGAGGACGCGGACGCTCTGGCGATACGCCGTCGTCCGGACACCGATGATGGCGTTCGGGTCGCTCGCCCCCGTGGGCGCGGCGCCCGTCGCCGTCAGTTGCCCTTTCGGGATCTGGATGACGATGCTGCTGACGTTCAGCCCCTTCACGTAATCCTCGGCGCCGCCAACGTTGAGCAGGTCGAAGATGCCGCCAAGGTCTACGAAGAACGGGTCATCCCGCGGCCCGGCAAAGACCTTGATGCCGGTGCCGATGGGGTGGTTGAACTGGGCCGCCAGGGCGCCATAGTCCGGCGTCGATTTCGGGCCGACGCGGGCCGGGGCAACCTGGAGGTTTTCGGCGATGAGCGTGCCCTGGCGCGTCGCACCCGGCGTGCCCGTGAGCTTCGATACCGAGAAGAACTGGCGGATGTTCTGGTCCGGGTCGTTCTTCGTGTTGATCACGCCGGTGTTGAAGAGGAACGTGCCGTTGTTGAAAGCGTTCCCGGCGATGATCTCCGAGCGGAAGCGGAACTGGTAGGTGACGTCGTCAACAGCGTCACCGTTGTTGTCGATGTTGATTTCGTAGAGCACATCGTCGCCGAACTTGTGGAAGTTCGGGCCGGCGGCGGGCGTCTGCATGGGCACGTAGTTGGCGACGAAGGTGACCGAATCGGTCGCATCCGCGGCGACGAAGGCGTAGAGGTCGGTGGCATCGGCCGCCGGGTCGGATGAGATGTACGGCGCCTCACGGTGCGAGGAAGCGTCCGTGCTCGTCACCGTCCCGATGAGGCCAACACTGGCGACGATTGCCGCCAGGCCTCCGAGTGCAGTGAACTTACGCATCTGGTGAAGACCTTTCTGAGGGAATACGGTTCTTGGGCCCGCCGAAGCGGACAAGGCTTCGCCACAGTCCCGTCTCCGGGTCTGAAGCAGGATGAACGAGGGTGGCCGGTGCGTGTCGGCGCGATGGGCGCCGCGGCCTACGCCGCTAGCTCCGGTCCCGCCTTCGGGCTACCGCGAAGGTGGCCGCGGCGGCGCCCGCCATCGCCAGCGTGACTGCTCCAAGTCCGATGTACCCGGAGCTGGAGCCGCTATCGACGCCCGTTCCGGTCTGCGGCGGCTTTGGCGCCGTAGTCGCGGGGGCCTGCGTCGGCGTGGCCGTGGCCGGCCGCGGCGTTGGCGTTGCCGTCGCCGGGGGCTGTGTCGCAGTCGCCGGTGGCTGTGTTGGCGTTGGCGTAGCCGGTGGCGCCGTTGGCGTCGGTGTTGGCGCCTGGCCCGCTAAGCCGACATCGATCCGGACGAGGTCCGGGCACTGCTTCGCCGCCGGCGATTCCCGATAGACCGCGACCACCGAGGTGCCGAGGCCTTCGACGATGTAACAGCCGTCGCCGGCCGTCCCGTTCGCCGTTACCGGCGCGCTCTTGCCACCGGCGAAGCCGCTGGCGCTGATGCAGACGAACGACGCCGTATTGCCGACGCCAACATCCGCGATCGCCTGCTGATTTTCGGCGACGGCGCCAACGGTCGCCGACGTGCAGGATGGGCCCGATTGGGCGTGCGCTGTCGCCTGGACGCCGAACGAAGCGGCAACGAGGACGGCCGAAAGGCCAGCCCCCGTGACCACGCGCGAGGCCGCGACCCGACGGGAGAAGGTACCGAAGTTCATGTCGATATGTGTCTCTTTCTTCCTTTCGTCTCCGACCGGAACTCTTCGCGAAGCGTCCGCTGAACACGGACGCCTCCGCTTGCCCTTACCTACGCCGAAGAGCCGGAGGGTGATCAGTGGGGAAGGCGGTAACGTGAAAGAGACGAAACGGGATCCTCTCCTGACCGCGGCTCAGGACTCCGCGGCGAGCGGCCCCGTCCGGCCGCCGCTCTCCGCCGCCAGCTCCCGGCGCGCCACGAGAAGGAGCGTCGCGACCAACAGAACGCCGACAGCCGCGCTCGCCATGAGCGGATCGACGCTCGCCCCGGCGGCCAGGCCAGCCCCAAGCGGAAGGTCGACGCCGAGCGATTTCACCGACCAGCGTCCCTCCCGGATCAGGAGCGCGGTCTCGAGGCCAAGCCCGAGGACCGTCGCGGCCACGAGCGCCCAGGCGGCCAGCGCCGGGAGCGGATTGAACAGCGAGGCGACGGTCGCCCAGATGAGCAGGCTCAGGTACCAGCGCCAGCCAGCCCGCGATCGCCACGAAGTCGCGCCCACGAGGCCAACGAAGGTCCGCGTGAAGAGGAGACGAGTAATGGTTGGCATGGCTGTCGCCACCAGCGCTATCAGCCCGGCATCGTCGGCTGGCGCGCCAGCCAGCCGCAAGGGAACGAAGAGCGCCGCCCAGCCGAGCTGCAATCCGCCAATGAACGCTATCGCGTACGGCAGCGCGCCCCTCCACGACCCGATGAACAGGCCTGCGACCGTCCCAAGGCCCAACGCCGCTGCCCCGGCGAGGCCGAACGACCCGCTCCCACAGGACGAGCCGGCGAAGGCGGAGGCCAGGGGGAGCACGACGAATATTCGCCGCGGAATGCGCACGACCGCGTGGTCCAAGCCCTCGAGCGCCGGCTTGAGCGGCCGCCCACGTTCGCGCACGGCCAGGGCGTAGCCGATGCCCCAGAAGAGCAGCCCATTGCGCGCGGCCCGCAACCGTGCCCAGCGGCCTCGAACGGCGCGGGCACTGGCGATCGCGAACCCGGCACTCGCCGCCAGGGCGATGCAGAGGACGGCGGCCGCCAGCGCCGTCGCCCCACGCTCGGCCCGGTCCAGGGGCCAGAAGACGCCCCAATCCGGCGCCACGATCTCCTCGCGGAGGACGGCGCCGAAGATCCGGCTGTCGTAGCTCCAGTCCCGATTGTCGCCCATCACGAAGTACTCGCCCCGTCCGAGCGCAACCGGTTCCACCTCGTCGTACCAGCTGGAACCGAGGTACGGCTCGGGCAGAATCCGGCCATCGATGTAGACCGCGTCCTCGACGATCGCGACGGTCTCTCCGG
>JANMTH010000151.1:0-2604 GCA_031390305.1 Thermoflexaceae bacterium | reverse complement strand
TTTCCGGTTTCACGATGCCAAAGAAATTGACTACGCCGACATGTCCGGCAGGTATGACGGTGAACGTTTGGGCAATTGTAGCAAAAGCAAAGAACGCCGCAACAACAGCCGCGATTCCGGCAGTTCGACTCCCCGTGCCGTTGACCATGCTCGTGCGGTTGCCGAAGGCGTCGTAGGCGTAGGCCGTCGTGTTCGGGCCGGGGTAGGTGACGCTCGTCAGCCGGTAGACGTTGTCGTAGGCGTAGCTGTGCGTCCCCTGCTGGTCCACCCGCTGCGTGCGGTTGCCGACGGCGTCGAGGGCGTAGCTCGCGCTGGCCAGCGTCGTCCCGCCCTTGACGTGGCTGATGCTCGTCAGGCGGTCGGCATTGTTCGAAACCACGCCGGTGCCGGTGGGAGGGTCGCCATCCCAACGCATAGGGCTTCCTACTCGCCATCGCCACCTCCCGCCCCGCCCTCATCTTTGTGCCCTTTCTGACTTCGTGGCTCAACCCACCCTCGCCCAACCATCCGGCTCGCATCGCGCGCCAAAACAAGGCAAGCTTCGCACCATGAAATTCGGACTCCAGATCCCCAACTTCACCTGGCCCGGAGGCCCCGCCAAACTCGGCGAAACCCTCGCCGCAATCGCCCGCACCGGCGAAGACGCCGGCTACGACTCCATCTGGGTGATGGACCACTTCTTCCAGATCCCACCGGTCGGCCCGGCCGAACTCGACATGCTCGAAGCGTATACCGCCCTCGGCTTTATCGCCGCCAACACGAAGCGCGTCACCCTCGGCACCATGGTCACGGGCGTCACCTACCGCCACCCCGGCGTCCTCATCAAGCAGGTCACCAGCCTCGATGTCCTCTCCGGCGGCCGCGCCTGGCTCGGCATCGGCGCCGCCTGGTTCGAACGCGAACACCTCGGCCTCGGCGTCCCCTTCCCACCCCTCAAAGAGCGCTTCGAACGGCTCGAAGAGGCCCTCCAGATCGCCAACCAGATGTGGGGCGAAAACTACGGCGCCTTCGAAGGCAAGCACTATCGGCTCGCCGAGACCCTCAACGTCCCCCAACCCGTCCAGCGCCCTCGCCCGCGCATCCTCATCGGCGGTGGCGGCGAACAGAAGACCCTCCGCCTCGTCGCGAAGTACGCCGACGCCTGCAACATCTCCGCCCAGAGCCCCGAGTTCATCCGCCAGAAGCTCGACATCCTTCGCCAGCACTGCGACGCCATCGGCCGCGACTACAACACCATCGAGAAGACCGTCATCACCCGCGTCGATGTCGGCGAGAACGGCGAGCACGTTGGCCGCGAAGTCGAGCGTCTCCGCGGCTACGCCGAAGCCGGCGCCCAGACCGTCATCGGCATGCTCATGAACGCCCACACCATGCGCCCCTTCGAGTACATGGCCCGCGACGTTATCCCCGCCCTCGCGGACGCTTAGTCATAGGAAGCGCACCGAGTTCGCCATCTCCTCCGAAGTGACGCTCTCACATAACGTGAGGAGCGCCCGCGGCAGCCCGCCAACTTCGTACTTCCCGGCGCTGCAGTAGGCGATCCCAGCGTGCCCGCGGTCAGTTGCCACCAGCACCAGGAAGTCATCGTCATCGGTGATCACGACGCGGCCGCTCGAGGTCGCCCAGTCCAGTTGGTCGATGTCAGCTTTCGCTCGGCGCCCGGCCTCCTGAAACGTGATCGCGTCGATTCCCTGGCGTCGCAATCCGCTCACCACCGCCGCCTTCACATGCTCGTCCACGGCGAAACGGATGCGCTCACTCACCAGGGAGCGTCACGACCCGGTCCGGGTGCAGCTCCCTGAACTCCGCTTCCAGCCGCCTCTCGGCTGTGAACGCCGCCTCGATCAGCGAAACGTTGTCGTAGTAGAACGAGAGCGCCGCATGCACCTCGCCAGGGGAGAGTTGCGGAAAGTTGTCGAGGATCCGGTCGATGGAATCACCCCGGTGGACGTGCCACGCAACCACGTCCATCACCCGGATCCGCGTCCCATCGATCCGCGGCTTCCCGCCACAGACCCCCGGCGTCATCACGATATGCTGCGTCATCACCGCGTCCATGCCACCAGTATCGCACACCCGGAGCGTCCCTTGCGGACGCATGAGTACGTGAGCCGCGAGAGACGGGAGCGGCATCCCGTTCCCATGGCGCTCTTGGCGTCTTGGCGATGAATCCGGCCCCGACCCGGCCACCTACGTAGTTCCCGCCAATCTTCCCCGCTACGTAGTTCCACGGAAGCGGCCCCTTGACCCCATGCGGTAGCGTTCGCATGCCGGTGATTCGCCGGCAGGAGAAACACCATGGACGGACTGAACGAACCCGAGCGACGCACCGCGCGCCGCTGGCCCGCGGCCATCAACCGCCGCCAGCTCCTCCGTGGCGCCGGCATCACCCTCACCGGCGCGGGCGCCGCCGCCCTCCTCGGCTGCGGCGGCGACGGCGACGGCGACCGTGCCGATGGCCCTTCGGCCGACGCACCGCCCGAAGTCACGACCATCCGCCTCCAGAAGACCTACGGAGTAGCCTGCCTGGCGCCAATGCTTATGGCTCGAGAGTTCCTGCCCGCGGAAGGCTTCTCCACTGTTGAGCACGTCCTCACCCCGCCG
>JANMTH010000404.1:0-2713 GCA_031390305.1 Thermoflexaceae bacterium | reverse complement strand
CCTCATTCGAAAATACTCGTAACCACCTCTTCGATGCTTCGCTGCACTTCGCTGTCGTCCGTCAGCGCCCACGTGACCGCCACCTGGCACGCCCGCCGAGGGGCGATGCCCTGGGCGATGAGGCGCCCAGCGTAGATCAGGAGACGCGTGCTCACGCCTTCGCTCAACCCGTGTTCCCGGAGGTTGCGCACCTTCTCACCGAGCTTCGCCAGGTCCATCGCCCGGTCCCGGGCGACGCCCGATTCGTGGGCGATGATCTCCGCTTCCTGGTCCTTCGGCGGATAGCCGAATTCGATCGCGATGAACCGTTGCCGCGTCGAATGCTTCAGGTCCTTGAGCGCGCTCTGGTAGCCCGGGTTATAGGAGATCACGAGCAGGAAGCCATCCGCCGCCTCGATCACGTGCCCCAGCTTCTCGATCGGGAGGAGTCGCCGGTAGTCGGTCAGCGGGTGGATCAGGACGGTCGTGTCCTTGCGCGCTTCGACCACTTCATCGAGATAGCAGATGGCGCCGATCTTCACCGCCCGCGTCAGCGGACCATCGACCCAGTGCGTCCCATCCACGTCCAGCAAGTAACGGCCAACGAGGTCGCTCGCTGTCAGGTCTTCGTGACAGGCGACGGTGATCAACGGCGATCGGTGCGTCGCCTGCTCGCCCGAGGCCGCACTCTTCGCCACCGGCCGGCCGAGACGATACGCCATGTACTCCACGAATCGCGTCTTGCCCGCGCCCGTCGGCCCCTTGAGCAGGACGGGGATGCGCTGCGCGTAGGCCGTCTCAAACAGCGTAATCTCGTCCCCGATCGGGAGGTAGTACGGCTCCTCTTCGAGCATATACTCCTCGACCGGGGTAATCGTTGCTCCGCGATAGTCTGACAATGTCTTACCTCCCGGCTGCCTGGCGCAGCCGTCCTTGAAGTTCATCCCACGCCCCGGCGATGCCCGTTTCGAGCGCCTCCAGGGTCGAGTTGTTCTCGATAACTATTCCCGCCCGCGCGATCCGCTCCTCGTTCGAAAGCTGCGAGGCGATCCGCGCTCGCGCCGCCGCCTCGTCGAGCCCGTTCCGCTGGGCCAGCCGCGCAACCGCCTGGTCCGCTTCGACCACGACCACCCAGACCTCGTCGCAAAGGTCCTCCCACCCCGCTTCGAGCAGGACCGCCGCCTCAAGGACAGCCAGTTCGTTGCCCGCTGTCTCGAGCCCCGAAAGCTCTTCGCCAGCGAGCTTGCGGATCCCCGGCCAGACGATATCCGTCAGCCGCTTCAGTTCATCCGGCTTGCCGAAGACTTTTCCGCCGAGCACCCGGCGGTCGATCGTCCCGTCTTCCGCCACGAGATCGTCGCCGAAGGCCCGGACGACGGCCCGGAAGGTGTCGGTGCCCGGGTCGTAGGTGCGGTGGCCCAGGATATCCGCGTCGATAACCGGGACAGCCTTCTCGCGAAAGAAGCGGGTCACGGTGGTTTTGCCGCTGGCGATGCCGCCAGTGAGACCGATGACGTGCAAAGAGGACGCTCCGGAGGGAGGTGTGAATGGCCGAACGGATAGGATAGGCCGAACCATCCCAACGGGCCAAAGCCGCCCGAGCAGCCCCTCCCTGCGTCTTTCCGCTGCGGCTGCCATCCCGTGGTACCATAGGTCCAACATAGAAGAAGGCTACTCCGGCACGTGGCGCGTTCGGGAGTGGGATGGCGGCGTTTGAGCACTTCAGAGAACCGTCCGCGCTGGTGGCGAGCGGGTCTGACGAAAACAGGGACGCGGCCGCTCTACTTCCTCGCCGTCGGCGCGTTCTGCGCTGTTGTCCAGGGCGGCCTCCTCGTCCTGCTTACCGAGGTCGGCGCCGTCGGGAACATCGGCAACCTCATCGCCTTCGCCATCTCCGGGCAGCTCAATTTTCTCCTGAACACCGTCCTCACCTGGCGCGATAGCGTGGTCTCCGCCCGTCGTGCCAGGGTGTCACGGGTCCTCCGCTTCAACGCTGTCCTCGCCGCCGCCGCCCTCGCCAACCAGCTCCTCTACCTTGGCGCCCGAAGCCTGCTCCCCTATCTCCTCGCCGCGGCCTTTGCTCTCGGCATCACTACCCTGGCCAAGTACCACCTCTCCAACCGTTGGGTCTTCCGGCGCCGGCCAGCCGCCCCACTCGCGCCTCTCTCACACGAAGCCAGACCGGGCGAACCGGGCGCAAGGCGCTACTCCTCTCCGAGCGGGACCGGGAAGCCGTGATCCCCCAGGACGATCCACCGGGCGACGCCACGGGAGGCCCTGAGAGCGCACCCCGGCGTGGAGCGCGCCGAGCGTTCCCCGCGGCGGTGCGAGACCTGCTCGCCTTCCGGCGGCCGTTGCTGGCGATCGTTCTCGCCGGCCTGGTCCTGCGCCTCGCGCTCATCCCATTGACGGCCAATCTCCCGAACGGCCTGACCGACGAGGGCTTCTGGAAGCACTGGATGGGCGCCATCAACCAGTACGGCGTGCTCAACATCTTCCGCACCACGGACACGGATTATGTCGGCTACCACTGGGTCCTCTGGGTCCTCTCGATGGTCTACGAAGCCCTGGGAGGGTCGTCCTACGCCAACTCCTCAACGCCACTGCACCTCCTCGTCAAGGCGCCGTCCATCGTCTTCGATGTCGTCCTCATCCTGGTCGTCCACCGCGCCACGGCCACGCTCCTCAAGACCTATCCACCGGGTCCGTCGTGGCTCCGCCACAGCCCGCTGAT
>JANMTH010000252.1:0-3497 GCA_031390305.1 Thermoflexaceae bacterium | reverse complement strand
CTCCGGCAGAATCTCGCGACGTGTTTCCAGGAACAGGCGCTGTGGGCCGTTCAGGAAGCGCTCGAAAAGCGGATGGACGGCGTGGCCGTGGAAGAGCTCCTCGCAGAAGTCCGGGCAGAGTTTCAGGGCCCTCCGCTGCGTCCGCGCTTCCACTCGACAGGCGACTGAGGCCGGAGCGCTCATCGCCCCGAGCGTCGGCCGTAGCCACGGCGTAGCATGCCCATCAACGCTGGAGGTGGGCCATGGGAAAGTTCGATGGACGGGTAGCGGTCGTGACGGGCGGGGCGGCGGGTATCGGGCGCGATTCGTGTCTGGCCTTCGCGCGGGAGGGCGCATCCGTCGCCGTCCTCGATGTGCGGGCGGATAGGGCGGAGCAGACGGCGGGGTTGGTGCGGGACGCCGGGGGCGCCGCCGAGGCCTTCCCCTGCGATGTGCGCGACCGCGACCAGGTGGAGCAGGCTATCGCCGCCATCGTGGCGCGATTTGGGCGGATCGACGCGCTCTTCAACAACGCCGGGACGACGCGGCCGGGCGATGTTCTGAGCGTCAGCTTCGAAGACTGGGATTTCGTGCTCGACACGAACCTGAAGGGGACGTTCCTCGTTTCGCGGGCGGTACTGCCGCACATGCTAGACCGCGGTTCGGGGGCGATCGTGAACATGGGATCGGTCGATGGCCTGGCGGGCGATGCGCGGATGGCGGCCTACAACGCCGCCAAGGCGGCGGTCGTGAACCTCTCACGTTCGATGGCGATCGACTTCGGGCCGAAAGGGATCCGGACGAACTGCATCTGCCCGGGCGCGATCGGCACGCCGGCCGTCCTCAAGATGTTCTCCGATGAGACGCGGGCGGCGATGGAGCGGGTGACGCCGATGGGCCGCCTGGGGCGGCCGGGCGACATCGCCTCGCTGGCTGTCTTCCTGGCGAGCGACGAGGCTTCGTTCATCAACGGCACGACGGTGGTGGCCGATGGCGGCCTGATGGCCCGCACGGGGATGCCGGTGTGACGGGTCCAGAGCCCGGAATCCGCGCCGGCTACCGCGGTCGCCGCAGGCCACGCAGGCAGAGCGGATGGACACGCCAGGACGCGTGCCCGGCGTGGGAGGCTACAATCAGCGGCATGCGGTACGTGCGAAAGGCCGGTAGCGACCCCTCGTTCCTGCTGAAGGCTCTCGGCGAGGCTTCTGGCGAGTTCCGCAACGCACTCTACGGCGTGCCCAGGCGCGCCCTCGTGGCCCCCGGCGCCGGGCCGGACGAAGTCTGGTCCATGCTCGCCCTCGCCGTACACGTACGCGACGTTGAGATAGGGATCCACCGCCAGCTCGAGGCGATTGTGAACTGCCGGCGCGGCGAACCGGAGATCCCGCATGTTGGTATCGACGACATCCCCTTCCCCGAGGACGTACTGGATGAGGACGAGGACGAAGCGCTGGAGGAGTTCCACCACGCCCGGCGGCAGACGGCCTACGCTCTCTGGGATATCTCCGAACGCGACTGGGAGCGAGCTGGCGTCCATCCCTACCGCGGGCGGATGACGATCTTCGAAATCGTACGCGAGCTCTACCAGCACGACCTGGAGCATCTCTGGCAGGCGCGGCGGATGTTTGACGCCCTTGGGCTCCAGCGGAGGTGAGGCCGCCGCTGCGCATCGTCATGCCCGGCCCGGCGCACGTCGCCGCGCACCCTGACGCGCCATGGACGCTCTTCTTTCCGACCGATCCCGCCGTCGTCGATGCCGCTATCGCCACTGGCCTCGATCCAGAAGTGGATGAGTGGCTGGTAACGTTGACCGTGCGAAAGGCGATGCTGCCGGCGTTGGCGGACGCCCTGGTGCGGCGCGGCGGCGAATCGGGGAAGCAGCTCCGGCGGGCGATGCGTCCGGTGCTTTCCTGGCAGCTACGGACGCGCGACCTGCCGCTCCACCTCCCGCACATCATGGGTATCGTGAACCTCACCGAGGACTCGTTTTCCGGCGACGGCGTGGGCCGCGACGTGAGGGCGGCGCTTCGGCAGGCGGACTCCTTGCGCCGGGCGGGCGCCGCCATCATCGATGTCGGCGGCGAAACCGCCCGCGCTGACCGTCCCGTGATGGAAGCGGCCACGGAAGCACGGTTCGTCGCGCCGGTCGTCGAGGCCCTCACGCGTGAGGGCCATATCGTCTCGATCGACACGTATAAGCCGATCGTCGCGCGGGCGGCGCTCGATTCGGGGGCGGAGTGCGTGAACGACATCAGCGGGCTCACGATCGGCACGGGAGCGGCCGAAGAAGCGGCTCGGGCGGGCGCTGGTTACGTGCTGAACTATAGCTACAGTGCGCCCAAACGCCGCCCGGAGGCGCCTCCGCTCTACCGCGACGTGGTCGAAGAGACGGTGGCCTGGATGTTCGAGCGCGTCGCGGCGCTCCACGACATCGGGCTCGTGGATCCGCAGATCGCGATCGATCCGGGCATCGCCTTCGGGAAGAGCCACGATGAAGATATGCAGGTGCTGCGGCGGCTGGGCGAACTGCGCACGCTCGGCCTCGCCATCCTCCTGGCGCACAGCCGCAAGAACTTCATTGGGAGCGTGGGCGGGCGGGTACCGGCCGAACGGGACCTGGAGACGCATGTCACCAGCGCCCTCGCCTACGGCCAGGGCGCTCGAATCTTCCGCGTGCACGACGCTGAAGGCGCGCGGCGCGCCCTGGAGATGGCCGCCGCCCTGACGACCGAAGAACCGGGCGGTTTCGGCCCGGACGGCGAAAGCTGGCCCTGGCGGGCCGGGGCGTCCGCCGCGCACATGACGCGTTCGGAGCCGGACAAGGACGCCCCGAAAGGTCAGCGCTGGTAACTACCACGGCGATGGCGGGGCCCGCGCGACGCCGCCGCCGCCACGCGCTACCCTGAGGAGCCAACACGCGTCGAGGTAGCACATGTCCCTTCGTGGCAGATCCGCAATCGTCGGCATCGCGGAGTTCAAACCGTCGCGGTACACCGAGGGCGAGACCACCCTTGGCATGCTGGCGAAGGTCGCGAGCGACGCCATCGCGGACGCCGGTCTGGAGCCGCGCGAGGTCGATGGCGTCTGCGTCGAGGCGTTCGCCGAAGCGCCGTTCGAAGCCCCCGCGACGCTCGCGGAGTACCTCGGGCTGGACGTGAAGTTCGCCGAAATCGTCGACCTGGGATGGGCCAGTGGCGCGGGGATGGTGGCCCGGGCGGCCGCCGCGATCACGGCCGGCCTCTGCGAGACGGTGGTCTGCGCTACCGCCACACGCCGTGAAAAGCGAACCACCGAAGGGCCGAAGCGAACGGCCTCGGCGGGATTCTCGGGGCGGCGAGTAGACCGCACGCCGGCGACCGAGTTCGACACCCCCTACGGCGCCATTGGAGCGAACTACGGCTACGCGCTCATCGCCCAGCGGTATATGCACGAGTACGGCGTGACGCCGGAACAGCTCGCCAAGATCGCCGTCGCCCAGCGCTACAACGCCTGCCACAACCCGGACGCGCTCTTCTTCG
>JANMTH010000234.1:0-5135 GCA_031390305.1 Thermoflexaceae bacterium | reverse complement strand
GGCCGACCAGCTCGCCGTGCTGGACGCGGTGGGCGCGGAACGGGCGCACGTGATGGGCGGCTGCATCGGCTGCGCGCACGCCTGGAACCTGGTGAAGACGGCGCCCGAGCGGATCAGCGCGGCCGTCTGCCAGAACCCGGTCGGGATCGACGAGACGAACACCCTCGGGACGTTCTACGCGATGTTTAACGAGACGATGCGGCTGGCGCGGGCGGGGGGCGTGAAGGCCGTGACCGCGGCGGCGATGGAGAATCCGCTCTTCGTGATGAACAACGGCGCCGGTCCGTTCGCGCCGCGAATCAACGCCGATCCCGCCTTCCGGGCGGAGATCGAGGCGCTCACGACGGAGGGGTACGTCGCCCGGATCATCCGCTTCCGCGACGGCATGTGGCCCGCCACGCCGCCCTATTTCACGGTCAGCGAGGAGTGGATGCGGGCCTGCGCGACGCCGATGCTGATCCTCCCCGGCCAGGACCCGTTCCACCCGACCGGGATCGCGAAGCGGATCGCGGCGGAAGCGAAGGCCGCGCAGTATGTCGATGTGGGCTGGGCGTTGCCGGAGAAGAAGGCGGAGACGGTCGCGACGGTTCGGGCCTTCCTGAAGGCGAACACGCCGGGCTAGCGCGCATTCTCATCTGGAGACGCGCCGGTCCGCCGGTGCTGACGAGGCAGGCAGTTCGGAGTGATGAACTTGCGCCGGGCGGGCGGACCGTGTTCGAACAGTCAGTGGCCACGGCTCCAGACCTGCCAACGATGCTCCGAGCACGGGCCAGGCGACTCAGGAAGGGGCGTCCCGAAGCGCACGGAGCCGGACGTTGAGCGAGCTGTCCTTCTGCTCCTCCCAGAGGCGCAGATCTTCCGCGAGGGTCGCAGCGATCTCCCGGTCGAAGGCTTCCTTGTTGTCGTAGTAGTGGGCGAGGGCGCCGTGGATCTGGCCGAGCGTGAGGTGCGGGTGCTGCCGTTGGATCTCAGCGACATCCCAGCCACCCGCCAGCTCCTGGGCGATCAGATCGACCCGGATCCGCGAGCCCCGGATCACGGCCCGGCCGTGCTCGTTGAAGGCGATGTGGGAGAGGACCTCAGTGGTCATGGGGCGATCGTAACATGGCGGCGAAGGCCCGGCACCCTATCACCAGCGTCTCGTGTACGCTCGGGGCAACCTCTTTCGGCAGGGGCTCGCCTTTGGACCGCTACGCTATCTTCATCGACGCTGGCTACCTCTACGCCTCCGGCGGCGCGCTCGTCCTCGATACGAGCGACCGGAACCGTATCCAGCTCGATACCCAGACCTTCCTTAACCGCATCCGCGAAACGATCGACAAAGACTTCCCCCATTCCGGGGACTTCCTCCGCGTCTACTGGTACGACGCCGCCCCGAACGCGGTGCCCCAGATGGAGCACGAACGGTTGGCCGCCCATTCGGGCGTCAAGGTCCGTCTCGGCCGGCTCACGCGGAACGGCCAGAAGGGCGTCGATTCGCTCGTCCTCCGCGACATGATGCGGCTTTCGGGCGAGCACGCTATCTGTACGGCCTTCCTGTTGGCGGGCGACGAAGACCTCCGTCAGGGGGTGATCGAAGCGCAGGACTACGGCGTCAAGGTCGTCCTCCTCGGCATCCAGCCCACCTTCGGGCAGAACCAGGCGACCTCACTGGTCCACGAAGCGGACGACGCCCGCACCTTCACCTACGAAGAGCTGCAGGACTGCTTCGCGGCGGGCGCCGGGACGATCGGCCTGGACGACACCTTCGACGCCTACCAGGTGGGCTTCGCCTTCGGGCGCGAATGGGCGCCACTGGCCTTCCCGGCGGCGCTGGCCGAAGTGCTCAGCACGGGCATGCTCCCCCGTGATACGCACACCTCACTCATCCGCCGGCTCCTCGAAGTGGGCGATCTTCCGCCCTCGGTACAGCTCCCGGGGAGCGTCCTCCAGGATGCGCGGGCGGGCTTTCGAGACGCCCTGCAGGCGGCCGCCACCGAGGCCGCGGCCGAAGCGCCGCCCACGGCCCAGGAACCGCCAGCCCCCGTGCAGGCGGCGCCTTCCCCCACGCTTACTCCCAGCGTTGCGCCCCCGCCAACGGAACCGGCGGTCCCCGTGGCGCCGGTTCCAGTGCCGATGCCGCCAACCGCGGCCGTCCCGCCGGCCGCGCGACCACCTTCGCCACCCCCTGGCCAGGCGCCAGAAGTGCCGGCGGACCAACTCTGGGCGTACACCGAGGGGAAGACGTTCGGCGTCGTCTGGCTCGAACGCCAGCCGGAGGAGGAGGTGCGGTTCGTCCGCGGCAACTTCCCCTACCTGCCACGCGATATCGATGTCGAGCTTCTCCGCCGCCTCCAGCAGGAGATGGGGCTCGATTTCGGCGCCCATATCGAAGACGCCGACCGGCGGGCGGCGCGGGCCGGCTTCTGGCAGGCCCTCGGCCTTGAGCTCGATTTCGGCCCGCGGCGCGGCCCCGCGAACCTGAGCTTCGACCCGATCGCCGAACGCGACCCGGCGGCCTTCGGCCGCGCGTTCGCCCGCCAGTGGATCGCGCGTGTTGGCGACGAAGATGTCCAGCGCGCCCGCGCCCTGGCGAACAAGCGGGTCGGCCTGCCGATCGACGCCGACGCACGGCTCCTGCGCATGGCGTCCGAACTCTTCGGCGACCCGGTGCCCGTGGCCGCCCGCCACCGCCTGCGCGATGGCTTCCTCGACGAACTCCAGGGCTGACGGTTGACTAGACGCGGAGACGCAGAGGCCGCGGAGAGCGTGAGGCTCCTCCTCAGGTCCCCCAACCTCTGCTTCTCTGCGTCTAACTATGGCGGGACACGCCGTGGCTGTTCAGCTGATCCGCTTGCGCTGGGCGAGCGCTGAGACCGTGCTCCGGCCGACCGCCCCTTCGAGGTCGTAGATCACGCTCTCGCCGACGGCTACCCCGGCCGCCGCGTGGTGGGCGACCGTCTCGAAGCCGAGCCAATCCGATTCGGGCAGGCGGTGGAGGTAGAGCGTGATGTCGGCGTTGATGAACTGGAGGCCCTCCGTCCCCGAATTGGCCAGCGGACTGGTGAGGTCGGCGGCCAGGGCGACGCGTTGGAGCGGCGTCAGCGGCTCGCCTTCGAAGAGCGTGTAGTTCTCCCGCATCCAGAGCCGCTTCTGGGCGGCGGCGTTCCAGCGCCGCTCCGGGCCGCGCGTCTCCCACATCGGCTTCCAGCCATCGGCCGCGCCCTCCGGACGTTCGTCGCGTGGCATCGTTTCGGGGTGCGGCATCTCCCAGGGAGCGGGGCTCCAGACCGCGCCCTCCGGGTTCTCCGTCCGGCGAAGAAGGACGCCGCTCGCCCGGCCGATAGAGAGGTCGCCAGCGAAACACTCAGCATCGACGATCTTCAGCCGTCCACCTTCGCGGGCGAGCGATGTCCGCACCGTGATCGGGTCGAAGCCAGGGAGCCGCCAGAGGTCGATCGTGAGCCGCGTGAACTGAAGGTCGGGCGCGCCGTACTGGCGGTCGATCTCGGCGCCCAGGAGCCCGGCGATCACGCGTCCGTGGAGGGATTTCGGGTCCCACGGACCGCGGCAGGCGGGACCAGGAATGAACGCTTCGCCTTCGCGGCGAAAGAAAGCTGCGGTGGTCATGCTCCGGATGATGCCCACTCGGCCCGGAACGGGCGAGCCGGGCTTCCCGGACGCTTGACCGGGCATCCGCCATAGTGTGAGCGATGGCCCGTTCGTTCTGGCGCCGGCCGCTGACGGCGTTCGCTCTCGCGCTCACTCCCCTGCTCGCGCTCTCCTGCGCGAATTCCGATGGCGCACCCGAGCCGGCGACGCAGGCCCCAGCTTTGAGCCGGACCGTCGTTCCCTCGATCGCGGCGGACAGCACGCCGGGGCCGCTCAGCGTCAGCCTCGTGAAAGTCGCGAGCGGCTTCGAGCGCCCGACCTTCGTCACCCACGCCGGGGATGGGAGCGGCCGTCTCTTCGTGGTGGAGAAGGTGGGTACGATTCGGACCATCGTTGGCGGGGCCGCCAACCAGCAACCCTTCCTCGATATCACGGCAATGGTGGAGAGCGACGGAAACGAGCAGGGCCTCCTCGGCCTGGCGTTTCACCCGCGCTTCGAAACGAACGGGCGCTTCTTCGTCGCCTTCACGGCCGCCCGGACGGGGGCGAACACGGTGATGGAGTTCCAGGTTCCTGCGCCGGGCGGCCCGGCCGCGTCCGCGCCGGTGCGCACGCTCTTCGCCATCGCCGATAGCCGCCCCAATCACAACGGCGGGATGCTCGCCTTCGGGCCGGATGGCCACCTCTACATCAGCACTGGCGACGGCGGTGGCGGCGGTGACCCCGACAAGAACGGCCAGAAGTTGAGCGCCCTCCTCGGGAAGATCCTCCGCGTCGATGTCGATACCGGAGAGCCGTACGCCGTGCCCGCGGACAACCCTTTCGTGGGCCGCGAGGGTGCTCGCCCGGAAGTCTGGGCGTACGGCCTGCGCAACCCCTGGCGCTTCTCCTTCGACCGTCAATCCGGCGACCTCTGGATCGCCGATGTTGGCCAGAACGCGATCGAGGAGATCGACCTTCAGCCCGCCGCGAGCATGGGCGGCGAGAACTACGGCTGGAATGTGATGGAGGGCTCGCGCTGCTTCCAGCCGGGGAACGGTTGCGAACAGGCCGCGCTCGTGCCTCCCGTTTTCGAGTACACGCACGGCGCCGGTGGCTGCTCGGTGACTGGCGGGTACGTCTACCGGGGCACGGCAATCCCCGCGCTCCTCGGACGGTACGTGTTCACGGACTATTGCGACGAAGCGCTACGGACGCTGCGCCGGGAGGGCAACCGCTGGCTGGCGGAGACGATCGGAACGACGGCCGGCGCGGTCAGCGCCTTCGGCGAAGACGAAGCAGGCGAACTGTACGTGGTTGGCGACCAGGACGGGACGATCTACCGTCTGGGCCGTTGAGCGTGAGGTTTACGGTAAACGGCTACTCTGCATGTGCTCTCAATTCTTTAGAGCTCCTTCGACGCGTGAAGGAGTGGCTCCTCAGGCCCCGCCCGGAATCCAGCCGCCACGAACTCTCCTGTTGCCGGGCTGCTCGTCAGCGCCGGAGCCGCCTGCGTCCTTCCGGCCTCGTACTCACTTGAGTACGTTGGCGTTCGTTGCCGGGCA
>JANMTH010000160.1:0-2040 GCA_031390305.1 Thermoflexaceae bacterium | reverse complement strand
GGCGGCCGATCGCACGGCTGGGGAAGCCGTTCGGGTGGTTGGCCGAAGGGGGGACGCTGCTCGGCTTTGGGGTGGGCGCGATGCTCCTCTTCGGCGTCCACGGCGAGGCGGGCACGGGAGAGCTGAAGACCAACCCGATCTTCCCGGACCAGAATTCGATAACGCAGGGACGGACGCTTTACCAGAAGAACTGCCTGACCTGTCATGGCCGGAACGGCGTGCCGCCTCGGGGGCTGGACCTGAACCCCTACCCGCTGGACCTCACGGTCCACGTTCCCCAGCACACGGACGGCCGCATCTTCAACTTCATCGACCTTGGCGTGGAAGGATCGGCGATGCGGGCCTGGGGCCGGGGCGAAGGGAAGCTCTCTGAGACGGAGATGTGGCACCTCGTGAACTTCCTGCGAACCCTCGGCGCGACGACGGAGTGAGTGGGGAGCGATGAGCCAGGAGCAATGAGCGAAGAGGGCGGGAGAAGAGTAGTTATGAGTCAGGAGCAATGAGCGATGAGGGCGAGGGCCGGAGAACGGAAAGGACGCCCGTGGTCGGGCGTCCTTTCCGTTCTGTGCAGACGCGGCCGTCAGTCCTTGTGGGGCGCCTCCGTGCCGCTGCTGATGCCGGCTTCGGCCTTGAGATGGGTCCAGACGCGGTCCGAGAAATCGTGCTCGGCGTCGTGGGCCTTTTCGGCGGCGGCGCCGGCAACCTTCGTGTCGGGTTTTTCGCCGTCGAGGGCCTTCGCCATCTCGGCGAAAGCGGTCTCAAGGGCCTTCGCTTCGGTGGCGAACTCCGCCGGCCAGGGCGTCAAAGCGACGACGGCCTGAAGCTTTTGGGCGGTCGAACGCGCGGTCGCGGGAATCTCGCTCTTCTCGTTGATCGCGTCCGAGATGTCGTGGAGGCCGGCCTTGTCGAGGATCGAGATGGCCGAAATCAGGGCGGGATAGTCGGCGGTGCGGCCGTCCTCGCCGGAGTCGTCGTCACCGCAGGCGATGCCCGCGGCCAGAGAGAGGGCGGCGACAGCCGCGAAGGCGAACGCCGCGGTGCGTTTTCTTGAGAACATAGGGATGTGGCTCCTTTGCCTGAAAAGGGGTGCGTTAGCTCAGAGCAGGCTGGAACAGGGGCCGTGGCGGCGGCGTTTCGACTCCCGTGCGGCGGCCGGCGAGAACCGCTAGCGCCGAGAGGCGAACGACGAAGACCGCGCCGAAGAGACCGAACGCGAGCCACTCGGCGAGAAAGGCGAGACCGCTGGCGGAGCCGAGGGGAACGTCGCTACAGGTCGCGGCGGATTCGTGGCAGTGTTGGGTGTGTTGGCTGGCGTCCTGTCCGTCGTCTGGGGCCTCTTCGTGACCGTGGGCGTGCGTTGGGCTCGCTTGCGCCGGGCCGGCGGCGTAGGCGGCCAGAATTCCCCAGTGATCGGGAGCGGCGAGGGCGAGCAGGAGGGCAAGCAGGAGGGCGCCGCTGGCGAGGGTCGGGTGGCGCATCGTGAGTTTGCCCATCCCCGCCAGCGTAGCGCCTTGGCGGGGAAGGTTCAGGCGCGGTTCGCCCCACGCAAGAGGGCCATAACCCGCATTCTGGCGTATGGTAGTTGTATGAAATTCGCTTTCCCCCTCCTGATTGTCGCGGCGTTGGCCGCAACGGCCGCCTGTGGCGGAGGTGACTCAACGGGGTCGACTCCGACGACGAACGCTGTCGGGACAAACTCGGCCAGCGCCTCCGCTTCGGGCAGTGCCACGACGGCGGCGGCGGCGACAACCGCGGCTGCCACAACGGCGGCGGCGACAACCGCCGCGGCGACGACGGCGGCTGCGACGGCCACCCCAACCTCACCTGCGGCGACCGCGACACCGGGGTCGGCTTCTCCACCTCCACCTCCACCTCCACCGCCGCCACCGGCCGGGCCACCGCCGGCGGTCACGTTGACGATTACGGCGAAGAACATCGCCTTCGACCGGGCTAGCATCTCAGCGCGAACGGGCGCCACGGTTACGTTGACGTTCGTGAACAACGACGACCAAGTGCCACACGACCTCGGGGTGAGCGTCG
>JANMTH010000107.1:0-7147 GCA_031390305.1 Thermoflexaceae bacterium | reverse complement strand
CTGCGGGGCCTGATAATGGCGGGCACACTTTTGTGACCGTGAGGTGGCCGCCATGGCCCGTGATTTCGCCGCCGATATCAACGATCCGCTCGCCCAGGATGTCGTCCGCAACGTGGGAACGTGGGTCGACAAAGAGGTGCGCCCCCAGGCTTCGCACTTCGAACACGCCGACGAGTTCCCCGAGCCGCTCCTCCAGGGGATGTCGGACATGGGCCTCTTCGGGATCAAAATTCCGGAGAAGTACGGCGGGCTCGACCTCAGCTTCGAATGCTACGCGGGCGTCTGCATGGAGCTGGCCCGCGGCTGGATGAGCCTCGCCGGGATCATCAACACGCATGTCCTCGTGGGGTACGCGATCAACGAATACGGCACGGAGGAACAGAAGAACACCTACCTGCCGAAGTTCGTGAAGCCGGAGATGCGCTGCGCCCTGAGCATCACCGAGCCGGACGCCGGTTCCGACGCCCAGGCGATCAAGACCACGGCGCGGCGCGACGGCGACGACTACGTGATTAACGGCCAGAAGATGTGGGTGACGAACGGTCACCGCGCTGGCGTCTACCTGGTGATGACGAAGACCGACATGGCCGCGCAGCCTCGCCACAAGGGGATAACGGCCTTTCTGGTGCCTCACGAGACCCCCGGCTTCATCAAGGGGAAGAAGTTCGACAAGCTGGGCTACAAAGGCGTCGAGACCACGGAGCTCGCCTTCGAAGACGCCCGCGTGCCGGCGACGGCCGTCCTTGGCGGCAAGGAAGGGAGCGGCTTCCAGCAGATCATGAGCGCGCTCGAAGTGGGGCGAATCAACGTCGCGGCGCGGGGCGTGGGCCTCGCCCAGGCGGCCTTCGACGATTCGATCCGCTACGCCCAGAAGCGCGAGGCCTTCGGCGTGCCGATCTTCCAGCACCAGGCCCAGCAGATCCGGCTGGCGGAGATGATCGTGAAGATCCGGGCGGCGCGGCTGTTGACACTCGACGCCGCCCGGAAGAAGGACTCGGGCGTGCGCAGCGACCTCGACGCGGGCATCGCCAAGCTCTACGCGACGGAGATCGCGAACGAATGCGCGCTCGACGCGATGCGGATCCATGGCGGCGTCGCCTATTCGAAGGAGCTGCCGATCGAACGGTACTATCGGGATGCACCGCTGATGATCATCGCCGAGGGCACGAGCGACATACAGAAGACGGTGATCGCGCGAAGCATTGTCAAGGAATACCCAGTGTAATCGCCAAGATGCCAAGAACGCCAAGGTGGCCGGAAGAGAACGCTCCTTCTCGGTCTCTTCGCTAACGTTGGTATTCACGCGATACATGCACTCAGGAGAAACGACGTGACGGTTTATGATGGGCGAGACAGGTTCGGACGGTACTACGAAGAGTTCGAGATCGGTGACGTGTACAAGCACTGGCCGAGTAAGACGATCACGGAAGCCGAAGACCATCTCTTCTGCGACATCACGATGAACCACCACCCGTTGCACAGCGACCGCTGGTACGCGGAAGAAGAGACGCAGTTCAAGCAGAACGTGGTCGTTGGGAACTTCGTTTACTCACTCGTCCTCGGGATGAGCGTGCCAGACGTTTCGGGGAAGGCGATCGCGAACCTCGAGATCGAGACGCTCAAGCATTCGAAGCCCACATTCCACGGCGACACCATCCGCGCCGAGACGACCGTCCTCGAGAAGAAGGAGACATCGAGCGGCGACCGGGGAATCGTGACGGTGGAGACGCGGGGCGTGAACCAGCGGGGCGAGGAGGTCTGCTACTTCAAGCGGAAGGTGATGGTCCCGAAGCGGCCGGCGTAGAATCCTCCAGGAACCCCGTATAGGATGGAGATATGCATTGGGCGCGGACGACCTTCTTTCTGCCTGCGAAGGTTTTGAGTGGGACCCTGGGAATGCCGGGAAGAACTGGGCGATGCATCGTGTCTCGGATGGTGAATCCGAACAGGTGTTCCTCAATCGTCCGCTTCCCATTCGAACCGACCGTAAACACTCCTCGACCGAGCGCCGATTCGCCGCTTTGGGCCGAAGCAACAGCGGCCGCCTGCTCTTCGTTTCGTTCACCCTCCGGGGGGCGAACATCCGTATCATCTCTACACGGGACATGACAGCCAGGGAGGTGGCCGCGTATGCCAAAGCTACTCCGACCGATTCCTGAGTTCGCGGACGAGGACGCCGAGAGGGCATTCTGGGCGTCCCACGACTCGACCAGCTACATCGATTGGGACTCGGCGGAACCAACGGTCTTTCCCAATTTGAAGCCATCGACACGATCGATCTCACTCCGGCTCCCCGTGGGGATGCTCGATGACCTCAAGCGGCTGGCGAACAAGCGGGACGTGCCGTATCAATCGCTCCTGAAGGTCATCCTCGCGGCCGGGTTGAACGAGGAGTTGGCCAGGGAGCGGGCGCCCGAACGCCGGCACCCACGAAGCCCACGGGCTGAGGTGATAAACTGAGCCATGCGAAACTACACCGTGGTCCTTTCGCCCGACCCCCGAGACGGCGGCTACTCGGTCAGTTGTCCCGCCGCGCCCGGTGCCCTGAGCGCGGGCGACTCGCGCGACGAGGCGCTCGCCAACATCACGGAATCGGTCGAGCTCTGGCTGGAGTACGCCATCGACCAGGGGCGTGACGCCCTCGAAGAGACGGCCGAACTGGTCGCCGAAGAAGTGGAAGATATCCTCAACGACCGCGAGGAGTTGGGCTGGGATCGGGCGGTTGAGACGGCCACGATCGCCGTGGCCGTGCCGGTACCGGCGTAGTGGGCCAGCTGGACGGATACGCGGCTCGCGCTGTCATCCGCGTGGCCGAAGCTCGAGGGTGGGCGCTTTTCACGCCAGAGCGGGAGCCACGCAATGTACACGCATCCCGATTCACCGCTCACGCTCTCGATCCCCCGGCATGACCCGGTCCCGGCCGGCCTCCTCAAAGCCACACTCCGGAAGATGGGGATCAGCACAAGAGACTTCGTGGCGGAGGCAAGGAAGTAGCACCTCTCGTACGAGCCGCCCTTACGCTTGTAACAGCTCTCAATATTTTAGAGTTCTTACAGTGCTCCCACGGGCCGTTGAGAGCCCGTAGAATCCGTTCCAACGGGGGGTGCTCATGGCCGGTGCGCTTGAAGGGGTCCGGATTCTCGATTGCACGCAGGTGATCGCGGGGCCACTGGCGGCGGCGCTGCTCAGCGAGATGGGGGCCGAGGTCGTGAAGGTCGAGCCCCTTGAAGGCGAACCCTGGCGCCTCCAGGCCGAGCTCATCCCCAAGGAGAGCCGCAACTTCCTCATTCAGAACCGTGGCAAGCTGGGGATCACGGTCGATTTCAAGCGCCCGGAGGCGGCGCCGATCCGCGAAAAGCTCGTGCGCTGGGCGGATGTCCTGCTCATTAACTACCGCCCGGGCGTGGCCGAAGACCTCGGCCTGGATTACGAACGGGTCCGCGCCCTGAACCCGCGACTCATCTACTGCGAAAATACGGCCTTCGGCAAGCAGGGGCCGATCGCCATGCGGCGGGGCTACGACCTCGTCGCCCAATCGGTCAGCGGCCTTGCGACTTCGAACCCCAACGTCCAGCACGGGTTGCCGCAGGTGGTCGGGTTTGCCCCCGGCGATGTCGTTACGGGCGTGGCGATGGCCTGGGCGATCAGCGCCGCGCTCTTTCACCGCGAACGCACGGGCGAAGGCCAGGCGATCAACACGAGCCTTCTGCTGACCTCGCTCTTCCTCCAGCAGGGGTCCCGCGAGATCACGGCGTTCGACGTGGAACCGCGCGAACGCTGGCTGGAGACGCTGCGGGCCGCCCGTGAGCGCGGCGCGAATATCGAGGAGATCTACGCCGAGAAGAAGAAGCTGACGCCGGAATTGGTGGGCAACATCTACTATCGGACGTACCAGGCGAAGGACGGCTACCTGGCCGTCGGCTGTCTCGGCCCCGGCCCGCGCGAGCGCTTCCGCAAGGCGCTCGATATCCGCGATCCGCGCTACGAAGCGGACTTCGATCCGTCTCCCGAAAACCTCGGGCGGGTCGGAAGCGAACTCGTCGAGCGCTGCGAGGCGCTTTTCATCGCCCGGCCCGTGGATGAGTGGGTCGAGTACCTTTCGGCGGCCGATATCCCATGTGGGCCGCTGAAGTTCGTTGAGGAGCTGCACGACGACCCCCAGGTGCTGGCGAACGGTTACCTGACGGAGTATGAGCACACGCTCCTGGGGCCATTGACGGGACCGGTGCCAATCATCCAGATGTCGGCCACGCCGACGCGCGTGCAGCGGGCGTCGCCAGCCCTGGGCGAACACACGGACGCGATACTGATGGAGCTGGGGTTCCAGGCCGCGGAGATCGCGCAACTTCGCAAGGCGGGCGTCATTGGGTAGGGGAGTATCGGCCGGAGGGCACAGGCGGCGCGGGCGGCTGCGATCGGATACCAGGCTCTAACACGCCGGACCCTGCTAAGGCCACGGCCCGCGTCTTCAATTTTCGCGACGCCAGGGGTATGATCGACGGCATGGACAGTTACACGGTGGTCCTTGCCTGGGATGCGGATTGGGTCGGCTACGTGGCAACGTGCCCGGCGATGCAAGGAGCCGTGAGCCAGGGCAAGTCACGGGATGAGGCCCTGGCGAACATCCGAGAAGCTATGCTCGGCTGGGTCGAGGTGGCCGACGAACCCGGGCTGGCGGCGATGCGCGAGTCTGCCGCAATCGTTGCCGATGGCGTCACCTTCGCGTTGAACTGGCAAGCAGAAGAGGGCTGGCCCCTGCGAGTGGAGACAGCGACTGTGACATTGCCAACACCGGTCGCCGCCTGAGGTGAGCAGGCTCGGTGGCCTTTCGAGCCGTGATCTTGAGCGCGTCGCCCAGTCGGAAGGCTGGATCTTCTCGCGGCAGGTCGGTAGTCATCGAATCTACACGCGAAGGCCGAATCCACATAACCTGACGATTCCAATCAGCCGCGACCTTCCCGCAGGCACCGTGCGCTCACTTGTGAAGGGGATGGGCCTGACCGTCGATGCGTTCCTCGCGAAGCTCGGACGGTAACGGGGCTTCGCCAAACGACGAGCGATCCGCCGGCAGAAGAGCGAACCGTCGTTACTTCTCACTCCCCATAGGGAAGCGGGCTTCGAGCTTCGCCTCTTCGAAGCGGCGGCGGAGGCGGCGGCGGAGTTCGCCTTCGATCTCCCAGCGCACTTTGGGACGGGCGTCGCCGAGGATATCGAGGCGAGCGTCGCCATCGGCGACGATCTGGTAGCCGCGGACGGTGGGCGGCGCGAGGACATCGCCGCGCCGTTCGTCCGCTATCGCCGCCGACACCTCGTGGGCCAGCCGGGCGGCCTCACTGGCGTCGCGGAAGGCCACCTCGACGACGACGTGGAGGCGTTGGAGGCTGGCCGTCCGATTCGTCGCCGTCGTGATCGTGCTGTTGGGGATGGAGTGGGTGTTGCCCTCGCCGTCGCGGACGAGGGTGCGGCGCGGGTTCACCTCCAGGACCTCGCCCGTTACGCCGGCGAGGGTGACCTGGTCGCCGACGGCGTACTGGTCCTCGACGAGGATGAAGATGCCGTTGATCACGTCCTTGATCAGCGTCTGCGCGCCGAGGCCGATGGCGATGCCGACGATGCCAACGCCAGCGACGAGGGGCGCGACGTTCAAGCCGAGCGTATCGAGAACGATGGCGGCGCCGATGAAGCCGGCGATAAGGGTGACCAGCCAGGAGAGCGTGCCCTCGATCGTGCGGACGCGGCGTTCGACGCTGGCGATAGGATCGCCGCTGAGGCGGGCGGTGGAACGGGCGGCGCCGCGCAGGGTGTGGCCAATGATGGGCCGGGAGACGAGCTTGAGGACGATGATGGCGAGGACCACGCCAGCGACTTTCGGGGCGTCATCGACCAGCCAATCGCGCCATTCGTCGGCACTCGATGGGAGGAGGAAGAGGGGAAGCATCAGGCGGGCACCAATCGGGCGTAGCTCTGGAGGAGGCGCTTAATCCCCTGTTCGTCGAAGGCGATCTGGTATTCGACATCGCCACCGTTCGCCTGGACGCTCACCACGCGGCCACGGCCGAACTTCGAATGGATGACCAACGTTCCCGATTCGAACTGGGCCTCGGCGGGGCGGAACTCCTCCGCCGGCGGGCGCGAAGCGACGACCTCGGCATAGCCTCGGGCGCCGCCGCTACCCGCGGGCGCCGCGGCGGACGGCGTCGAGCCGTAGGGCCGGACGACGTCGCGTGGGATGTCGGCGAGGAAGCGCGACGGCGGATTCGTCGATGCGCCACCCATCATGAAGCGGCGGTAGGCGCGCGAAAGGTAGAGCAGGTCTTCGGCCCTCGTTATCCCCACGTAGCAGAGGCGGCGCTCCTCCTCCATCTGCCGCGGGTCATCGAACGAGCGAATGTGGGGGAGCACGCCCTCTTCCATGCCGATCATGAAGACAGCCGGGAACTCCAGCCCCTTGGCGGCGTGCAGGGTGATCAGGGTGACCGCGTTCGACCTGCCCTCCATCTCATCGACATCGGCGACGAGCGCGACTTCGGCGAGGAAGGTGGCGAGGTCCGTCTGGACCTCGGCGACATCTTCGAACTGGACCATCACGGAGCGAAGCTGCTCGACATTCTCGATGCGCTCTTCACCTTCGGGGTCGGCCTTGAGGAAACGGCCGTAACCGGTGTGTTCGAGGATGAGGTCCAGAAGCATGCCAAGGGGCACGCCTTGCTTTTCGCGGATGCCGTTGAGGGCGAAGACGATCTCCCGCACGCCCACCGCCGGACGGCCGCCGACGCCGGAATCGGCGCGGCCGTGGGCGACCGCGTCGCAGGCGTCCCAGAGGGTGAGTCCGAGTTCGCGGGCGTATTCGCGCAGGCGCTGGATTGTGCGGTCGCCGACGCCACGGATGGGGACGTTGATGACGCGGAGGAGGCTCGCTTCGTCCAGCCGGTTGTGAACGAGGCGAAGATAGGCGATCAGGTCCTTCACCTCGCGGCGCTGGTAGAACCGGACCCCGCCAATCAGGCGGTAAGGGATGCGATGGCGGACCAGCGCCTCTTCCACGGAGCGTGACTGGGCGTTGGTGCGATAGAGGACGGCGATATCGCCGTACTTGCGCCCCGCGACGGTGAGGCGCGCCGCTTCGCTAGCGACGAACTCGCCCTCA
>JANMTH010000109.1:0-3230 GCA_031390305.1 Thermoflexaceae bacterium | reverse complement strand
CCGCGGGGCGGGACGGCGAGGGCCGCCAGGATCGCCGGCGCGGATGCGCCGGCGAGGACGTTCCAGCCCAGCTCCACCGTCTCCGTCCACTCCGTGTTCTCGCGCAGGGTGACGCATGGCGTCACCAGCAGGTAGGCCTCCTTCTGGAGACCGCCGGAGTCGGTCACCACCACGTCGGCGGCGGCGGCGAGCCCGACAACGTCGAGGTAGCCCAGCGGCTCCACCGGGAATACGTTCGCGGGCAAGAGGAGGCCGTTCGCCTCAATCGCGGCGCGCGTTCGCGGGTGAACCGGGAAGACGGCCAGCCGGCCGCCTCGGAGGCCATCGAAGATCGTGCGAAGGCGCTCCGGGTCGTCTGTGTTCGAAGCGCGGTGGACCGTGAACAGGATGAACGCCCCCGGTTCGATGCCAAGCCGCTCGAGGATGGCGGTCGCTGGCTCGGAACGGCCCTGCGCCGCGAACAGGGCATCGACCATGATGTCGCCCACGACCTCGGTCGCGTCGGCTCGACCCTCAGCGGCGAGGTTGCGCGCGGCCGATTCGTTCGGCGCCAGCAACAGGTCGCAGCAGTGGTCCGCGACGATCCGGTTGACCTCTTCGGGCATGAAGCGGTCGAAGCTGCGGAGGCCGGCCTCGACGTGGGCGCAGGGTACGCCGAGCTTGGCCGCCGCCAGCGCGCCCGCCAGCGTCGAGTTCGTATCGCCGAAGACGACGACGGCGTCCGGCCCGCGCGCCAGGATCTCGCGCTCGATGCCCTCCAGGGCGCGGGCCGTCATCGCGCCATGCGAGCCGCTCCCCACCTCGAGGTTCACGTCCGGCTCGGGGATCGCGAGCTCCTCGAAGAAGCGGCCCGACATCCCCTCGTCGTAGTGTTGGCCGGTGTGGACGATCGTCTCGCGGTGGCCGCGGCGGCGGGTTTCGCGCGAAAACGGGGCGAGCTTGATGAACTGCGGGCGGGCGCCGACGACGGTGAGGAGGTGCACGGGCCGAGTGTACGAGGGTCGAGTGCTGAGCGCTGAGCGGCGCCGAGTGCTGAGGTGCTGAGTGCTGAGTGCTGAGCGTCCAGTCCCGAGTCCCGAGTCCGGAGTGACGGAGTGGCGAAGTGCCCACGTCCGTAACTTTTCGTGTCCATCGTGCCTTTGTGGTTCCCCTCATGCCTCATGCCTCGCCTGTGACACGCTGGCATTCCAGCTCCGTCTCGGGTGGCCTACGTTCCCGCTCCCCGTACTCGGGGATGGAGTAAGCGATGAACGGCTGGTGCTGGCACCCTCCCGAGGAGCTGATGCGCGTCTACCAGGCGCGGCGCGTGCTCGATGACAGGTTGCTCTGCGCGCTCTGCGGCACGTTCGTCTACCTGCTCCCGGAGGTCGTCCCGGCGGCCATGGCCTTCGTTCCGCCTCCGGCTCACTCGACGCCGTAGACCGCCGCCGCGTTATCGTGCAGCACCTTGCGGAGCAGCTCTTCTGGCCAGGTGGCCATGTGCTCGTCCACCCAATCGCGGGGCTTGCCGGAACTCGACTTCGGCCCGTCCGAGAGGCTCGTTGGGTGCGGAAAATCGGTCTCGAAGAGCCAGTTGTCCGGGTAGAGATCGAGGACCCGGAAGGCCGCGGTCCGTTCGAACCAGAAGCAGCCGTAGACCTGGCGCCGGAAGTACTCGGATGGCAGAAGTTCGCGCTCCGGGTGCTCGGTGTAGGCGCCCATGTTCCGCCACTGCCAGTCCAGCGCCTCCAGGTAGGACGGGATCCAGCCGATGCCACTCTCTACGGAAACGAACTTCAGGCGCGGGAAGCGGTCGCAGATGCCGCCCATGATCACGTCGCCGATAGCGTTCGAATTGTCGAGGAAGAAGCCCGCGGATTGCTTCGCCGCGTTCGTGTGCTGGCCGTTGCCGGGGTAGCCGCCGAAGAGGTCGAAGCCGTTCCCGGAGATGATGTGGAAGTTCACGGAGAGGCTTCGCTCCTGGGCCGCCGCCCAGATCGGGTCCCAGTGCGGGTCGGGGAGCATCGCCTGGCCCCAGGTCTCGGGCTGGCTACCGAAAACGATCCCCTTCAGGCCTCGCTTCTGCGCCCGGTCCATCTCGACGATCGCCGCCGGCACGTCCCAGAAGGGCAGGGCCATGATCGGGATGAAACGTTCGGGCGCGACACTCGTCCAGTCCGCCAGGAAGTCGTTGTAGGCGCGGACACAATCGAGCATCAGCTCGGGCTCCTTCAGCTTGAGGAAACGCCCCGAGCCAAAGCCGCCGACGTTCGGGTAGATCACCTGGGCGCGCAGGCCAACGTCGTCCATATAGCGGACGCGGGCGGCGGCGTCGTACGCGCCGGGGTGGGCCTCGCTCAGGGTCGCCGGATGGTCCGGGAGGAAGCCATCGAACCCGGCCATCGCTGGGCCGCCCATCGCCCCGGCTACTTCGCCGCCGAAGATCCAGACGTCGTCGGTCTTGCCGTCGGCGCGTGGGCCGCGCGGGTCCTTGACCACGTGCGGGACGAGGTCGCCCCACTTTCGCGACACACGCGAGGTCCAGAGGTCAGCGGGCTCGGAGACGTGGGAGTCGGTGTCGATAATCGGGATACGTTCAGCGATGCTGGTGGCCATGGGGACGCCTCCTGGTAGTTCACGACTGACGCACTATCGTCGTGGCCCGGATGATACGCCTGTCTCGGCCGCATTGGAACGATACCCACGATGTTCGCTCGAAAACTCTCCGCTACAATCGGCGGGCAAGGGGGAGCCTCAAATGCGGAAGTGCCCGTGGTGTGGCCGCGAGAACCTGAACGTCTACTCGTACTGCCAGAGCTGTGGCCGGGGCTTCGATGGCCCCGAGGCAAAATCCACCAAACCGAACCCGCTGGCCCGGTTTTGGCCGTTCAAGAAGGCGAGCTGACGGTCTCGCTCCTGCTTTGACGCAGAGACGCGGAGAATTGGAGAGGCGGTTCCGAACCTCTCCCCTTCGCTCTGCGCCTTTGCGTCTCAAATGACGGTCAGAAGTCCCCGGTTACGATGAACGGCGGGAGAGGGTACAGTCTGGCCGTTCGGCCAATTTCTCAGGAGGCTCGCCCGTGGCCCGGATGCTTACCCGTTTCGATGAATTCCCCCGCCACCAGACGATCGCGACGTTCGACACGGTCGCCAACCCGCTGCCCCAGTGGAGCGACGGCTACTACTTCACCCTCGGCGGCCCGGAGGGCGAAGCGGCCCTCTTCACGGCGATTCGGCTCTACCCGAACAAC
>JANMTH010000106.1:0-16101 GCA_031390305.1 Thermoflexaceae bacterium | reverse complement strand
GCCACCGTTTCCAAGCCCATCCCCGAAGCCGACGACGCCTCGCGGCCGTTCTTCGAAGGCGGCCTCAGCGGCAAGCTGATGCTGATGCGGTGCACGGACTGCGGCGTCCACCGCATGCCATCGCGGATGCATTGCGACGTTTGCCTCTCCTCCGGCACGGAATGGGTCGCGGCCACGGGAAGGGGGACGGTCCGGACCTTCGGCGTGATGCACCAGAAATACCATGCGGGTTTCTACGACGAATTGCCATATAATCTCGCGATCGTCGAACTCGACGAAGGCCCCCGGCTGGTGACGAATCTCGTCCACGTCGCCAACGACGCGATTCGCGTGGGCATGCCCGTCAGGGTAGAGTTCGAACAGCATTCGGACGTGGCCTTGCCCAAGTTCCGGCCGGTCTGAGTACGGCCAGCCGAACCGGAATGAGTCAATAACTGCATCTGCGGACGTTATGCCAAGTGATTCTCTTGATACTTGACCAACCGTTATATGTTCCCGGCAAGGGCGAGGGCGGTCGCTCATGACCTATCAACCCGAAGTCGGGCTCGTCCTCTGGACCACCGATATCCCGGCCCTCGCCACCTTCCTCGAAAAAGTCGGCGGGCTGGTGGTAGAGGAGCGGCACCCCGGGTTCGCCGAACTCAGCGCCTTCAACTCGCGGATCGTCCTCCACCACGACGAAGCGGGCCGGGGCCATCCCTGGTACGACGCCCTCACCAAAGAAGGCGCGGCCCGCGGCATCGGGGCCGAACTTCGCCTGCTCGTTCAGGACGTCGATGCCGCCTTCGCGATGGCCCTCAAGCTCGGCGGGCGCAGCCTCCAGCCCCCGGCCGATGTAGGCGGCGTCCGCGAATGTCAGGTGATGGGGCCAGACGGCTACCTGCTCACGCCGTGGGCGCCGATCGCCTGAGCCTCACCAGGCCGTCCAGCCGCCATCGACCATCAGCGTGTGCCCGGTGACGTAGTCGCTCGCCGGGCTCGCCAGGAAGATGACAGCGCCGGCGAGTTCGTGTGGCTGGCCCCATCTCCCCATCGGTGTGCGGCTCGTAATGAAGGCGTTCCGCTCGGCGTCTTCGAACAATGGCCGCGTGAGGTCCGTCTCGAAGTATGCCGGGCCGATGGCGTTGACCTGGACGTTGTGCGGCGCCCACTCCAGGGCCATCACCTTCGTCAGCTGCTCGAGCGCGCCCTTCGAGGCAGCGTAGGCCGTCTGTCCCGGCAGCGCGACGCGGCCCATGATGCTGGAAACGTTGATGACCTTGCCCGAGCCGCGCTCGACCATATGGCGTCCCGCCGCCTTCGCGCAGAAGAAGGGGCCTTCGAGGTTCGTGGCGAGGACGCGGTGGAACTCCTCGGCCGGCAGTTCCAGAAGCGGCTTGCGGACGTTGATTCCGGCGTTGTTGACGAGGATATCGAGCTTTCCGAGGCGCGCCACGCAGGCGGCCACGAGCCGTTCGGCATCGGCCTCGATAGCGATGTCGGCGGCCACGGCGATGGCCCCGCGGCCGAGGGCGCGCACCTCCGCGGCGAGGCTCTCGATCTCCGCCGGCGTGCGGCTGCTCACCGCAAGGTCGGCGCCAGCGGCCGCGAGGGCGAGGGCCATCGTGCGGCCCAGCCCGCGGCCAGCCCCGGTAACGAGCGCGACGCGGCCCGTGAGGTCGAACAGGCGGGTGCCGAGCAGCTCTGGACGGTCCATACGGCGAAGTCTAGGCATCCTCGCCGCACCGGTCACCGCCATCACTCACTCGTAGCGGAGCGCCTCCGCCACGGCCACGCGCGAGGCCGCCCGCGCCGGCAGGTAGGTGGTCACCATCGAAGCGACGAAGGCGAAGCCCGTCATCGCCCCGATCTGGACCCACGGGACGGTGAACTCGAGGCCGCGGGTGCTCGCACCGAACTCCCCGCTGGTGAAGAGGTTCGCCGCGAACGAGATCCCGAGCAGAAGCCCAAGCCCGATCCCGGAGAGCGCGATGAAGCCAGATTCGAGGAGGAAGCTGAGCTGGACCATCGATCGCTTGTAGCCGATCGCCCGCAACATCCCGATCTGCTGCCTGCGCTCGACTACGGCGCGAAGCGAGACAACGCCGAGGGCGGCGATGCCGACGAGGAGGCCGAGGGCGAGAAAGCCCTGGAACATCTCCAGGAACGTCCGGTTCTGGGCCTGGGCGTCGCTTATCAACTTGTTCAACGATTCGGAGCGGGCCTGGACGAGCGCCGCTTCGACATCCTTGGCGAAACGCTCGTCGTCGGCGCCGGGCTTCAGGCGGATGAAGAACTGCTGGCCCTTGCTATCCGGAAAGGTCTGCGCCACCACTGGTTGCCGTACGAGGATGCCATCGAAGAAGAGTCCGGCCGAGTCCTTCGTCTGGCCGATCACGATGATTGGCGTGACGATACCGGTGGTCCGGTTCCGGAGGTTCAGGGTGAACGGCTCGAAGCCGTCCTCCGTGTACCTCGATGGAAGCGTCAGCAGCTCTCCGGACCCTGGCCCGAAGTCATCACCTCCGGAGGTCAGCGTCGCGGGGATGACGGCGAGGTTCGCGCCGGTGGCGACGGCCTTCCACACGGCCGCGTCGTCAGCGTACCCGGCCGCCCGGTGCTGCAAGGGGAGCTTCTGGGCCGTGAGGAAGCCGTCGTCAGCGCCCATCACCGTGATCTGCTTGAACTGGTCCTCCTCGTCCCGCGTCGCCGGGTCCTTCGCGCTCCACTCTGGGTCTTCGATGTCCACTTCGAAGACTTCGGCGACGCGCAGCTCTCCGATCGCCGCGATCGCGGCCGTGTCGACCTTTCGGGGGAGGGTGGGATCCTGGTTCGCCTCGTTGAGCGTGGCGACGAGGTCATCGGTGCGGTTGTTCCCGTTGATTTGGGCGAGGGCATCGAATCCGCCGCGAGCGTCATCGCCGGTGAACGCCTTTTCGAAGTTGCTGTTCATCGCCGCCTGCATCGAAAGAACGAACATGATCAGGCCGATCAGGGCGATCGTCAGGCCCGTCCGGAAGCGCGAGGTGAGCGGATAGGCCACCGCCATCTTGACGGCGGGCATTATCCGCCCGAACCGGCCACCGAAGGCGCCCAGGGCGGGCAACACGATGTCCGCGTTGTAGACGAGGATGAACGTCCCGGCGGTGACGAGGACGGCGCCGGTCACGAAGAACATCTCCGGGCCGGCGTCGAGTTTGCCGAAGACGCCCTCGAGACGTCCGCCAGGCAGGAGGTACCAGAGGACCATCAGGGCCGCGCTAACCGTCGTGAAGACCAGCCGTTGCGAGCCGATCCCGAAGAAACGGAGCGTGATAGCGACGAAGAAAGCGATCAACGAGATCCCCAGGGCCAGCAGCGCCATCTGGTC
This sequence comes from Thermoflexaceae bacterium, assembly GCA_031390305.1. Classification (GTDB taxonomy): domain Bacteria; phylum Chloroflexota; class Dehalococcoidia; order Tepidiformales; family Tepidiformaceae; genus JANMTH01. The sequence continues at coordinate 12,752 of JANMTH010000106.1, read as the reverse complement.
GGCATCGAGGCCCCATTGGAGGAAGAGGACGCCGACAACCAGACCGACAACACCAAAGCCAACGCCCCATGCCACCGGGCGCTTCCTATCCTGGCTTGCCGCCAGGTAGAGCCCGACCGGCGCGAAGACGACGCCGGCGACTACGAGCCAGAGCGAGATGCCCTTCGGCCGCCTGTCACGCGCGAACCGGACGGCGAGAATTGCCAGCGGGTAGCCTATCCAGCCGATCACGGGGAGGAACCATGGCCAAATCGGGAGCCGTTCGCCCTGCTTTCGATGCGGCCGATCGGCCCCGAAGTTGTGGTTGCGCACGGTGGAGATGAAGAGCCCGCCAAGCCCGACCAGGACCGCCAGCGCGAAGAGCGGTGCGAAGTCCGGCAGGCGCAACAACCCGATCAGCGAGATGAGGAGCACCCCATAGGCGGTAAAGCTGTTGAGCGCGCCCCGCAAAAAGCCGAGCCATGTCGAATCCTCCGGGTTGTGCGGGCGGGATTCGGGAAGGTCGCGGATAGCGGACACGATGTTCAACCGGCTCGCCCGCCAGGAGGCGGCGAAAACGACGGCGAAGGTCACGATCACGCCGATGCAGAACGAGACGATGAGGCTCCGAACGGTGACATCGAACTGGAGGTTGATGCCGATGTCTTCGCCGATCCGCAGGCGCACGAAGAGGACCATGGCGGCGGCCACGCCGGTTCCCGCCACCAGGCCGAGAACGGCGGCGCCAAGGTCGTAGCCAAGGCCCTCAGCGAGGAAACTCTCTACGATCTGCCGGCGCTTGGCGCCTACGGCTCGCGCCATCCCCATCTCCGGCTTCCGTTCGGCCGCCAGCATCACGAAGATCAGGAAGATGAGGAGCACCCCGGCGGCGATCGAGAAGAGGCCGAAGATCACGAAGATCGTGAGAAAGACGTTGCCGAGGAGTTCGGCCTGTTCGATAGCGTCCGCCTTGGACTCTTCGATCTTCCACGGTGTCCCCACGAGGGCGGGTTCGATCTTCTTCACGACGCTCCCGGTAAGGCCGACCCCGCCACGGACCGTGCCTGTGTTCGTGATCGCGACGAAGTCCGCGCGGCCCTCCCGGCCGATGAGCTTCCCGAGGAAGTCCCAATCGACGGCCGCTCCCTGCCGGGCCTGGCTACTCGACGTTCCACCGAGGAGCGTGTTGGGGACGATCGCGATGACCTTCAACTCGACCGGCTCTCCCTTGTAAAAGAGACGAATGGTGTCGCCGACGATGGCTTCGAGGTCGCCCGCCAGCTCTTCGTTGACGGCGATTTCGCCGGGGCCTGGCACGACCAGCCTGCCCTGGACATCCTTCAGCCCCCCGAAGGGCGCGACATCGGCTGGCCGGAAGGCCGTGATCCGGGCGTTCGCTTCATTCAGGCGGGTGCGGACGTTCTGTGCGGGCATGAACTCGCGCAGGTACGGGAAGAAGGCCGTGATCTCGGGGTCGTCCTTGAACTGCGCCTGCCAGCGCTCGACCTGCTCGATGGGGACGTTCTGCTGGTCCTGCGGCGCGGGGTTCTTCTCCGCGTCCCACTCGATGATCTCGTCGGCCGGCCCGAGGATGGTGTAGGCCTCGCGCGTCACGCTATGGGTCATCGTATCGCCAACGCCAAACGCGGCCGTGATGATCAGGGTGGAAAGCATGAGGCCGATCACGATCAGGCCCGTCTGCATTGGCCGCCGGGGAATGTTCCGCAGGCCAGTCTTGAACATCACCGGGTTGCGCAGGGCAATCCAGCCGACGAAGAGGAAGATCATGGCGGTAGCGACGGCGCAGGAGAGCGCCAGGGTGGTCATGGAGAGGCCGAAGAGCTCCTTCATGCCACGCTTCCCGCCGCTACCCTGGCCATCTGGGCCTGGGTGTCTTCGCGAACGATGACGCCATCGGCCATGTGAATCGTCCGGTGGCAGCGGGCCGCGACCTTGGTGTCGTGGGTGACGATCACGCAGGTCTGGCCTTCTTCGGAATTCAGATCGACGATCAGGTCCATGATCTCGGTGGCCGTCTTCGAATCGAGCGCGCCCGTCGGTTCGTCGGCCCAGATGATCGCCGGGCGGTTGACGAGCGCCCGTGCGACGGTCACGCGCTGCCGCTGACCGCCGGAGAGCTGGTTCGGCCGCTGGTTCGCTTTGTCGCGGAGGCCGACGCGCTCAAGGGAGTTGAGCGCCTTCTCTCGCGCCAGCTTTGGACGCGTCCCCGAGACGATCAGGGGCAGCTCCACGTTTTCGGCCGAGGTGAGAACCGGGAGAAGGTTGTAGGTCTGGAAGATGAAGCCCATGTCCCGCGCCCGGAATTCCGTCTTGCGGTCGTCTGGCATAGTCGTAATGTCGGTCCCGTTGATCAGGACGGTGCCCGCGTCGAAGTCGTCGAGGCCGGAAAGGCTGTTCAGCAGGGTCGTCTTCCCGCAGCCTGAAGGGCCCATGATCGCGACCATCTCGCCGCGCTGGATCGTGAGGTCCACGCTCCTCAGAGCCTGAACCTGGACATCGCCCGTGTCGTACGTCTTCGATACGCCACGCGCCTCGATGACTGGTCCGCTACTCCCATTCCTTCTATCGCTCATCAACCTTCAGTTCGCCTTTCCGGAACCGCTGTTCCCACATGGCGCCGGGTCCCTCCCGCTTTCGCCGTGATTGAACGCTCCTTCACCGTAGCCCCAAGCCGTCCACACAGGAAGCGTAGGCCGCATGTGTTACAAAATTATGAGGAAACGGTGAAGGCGGCGCGAGACCGAGTGTCCGGGACGGCGCGGCTTCATGCATCGGCCTCTTGGCGGACGCGGACTCCGAGGTCCGAGGGGGTGCGTCCGACTCCGGCGTCGCGCCCTCACCCCCAAACCCCCTCTCCCGACTCCTGCGTCGCGGGCGAGGGGGCTACATCCCGCTGCACCCCTCGCTTTGGCTAGAGGCTGGCTGTGAGAGGGGGAGTTCGATGCCGGGCATCGCGACCCACGCCGACGCCCTACGGTCTGAGCCGGCGACGGCGAGCGGAGGCCTGGACCAGTGGCGCGGGCGGTAGGCGATTCGGGGTATGCTCCGGCGATGAAGGAGGGACGAGTGATGGACGAAGAACCATTGTCGGCATGGGCGGGAAAGCTGGTGCGGCTGCGAGCGCTGATGGCCGAGGACTGGACGTTCCTCCACGCGCTCGACCAGGACACGGAGTCGCAGCGGATGGGATATCGGATTCCTTTCCCACGGAATCCCGAAGGGACACGGAAGTGGGCCGAGGACAGGGCGAACGAAGGAGCGAACGGGGACCGCTTCTTCTTCATAATCGAGACGCTTGACGGCGAGGCGGCGGGCACGCTCCACGTGCACAACGCGGACCGCCGAAATGGGGCCTTCGAGTACGGGATCGACATCGCGCGGGCAGGGCGGGGGCAAGGGTACGCGCGTGAGGCGATCATCATCGGGCTGCGCCATTACTTCGGCGAGCTGGGCTACCAGAAGGCGAACGCGACGGTGTTCGCGTTTAACGAGCCGTCCCAGGCGCTCCACCGGCGGCTAGGGTTCACGGAGGAGGGGCGGATCCGGCGGAACATCTACGCCAAGGGCGAGTACCACGACGAGATCTGGTTCGGGATGACGGCGGAGGAGTTTTTCGAGCAGTACGGGCGGTAGGCGCCGGGCGAGACTCTGGACCGCACGGGAGGTCTGGAGGGTAGGGCCGGGGGGCTGATACACTCGGAAGTGGAGAGGTGTCCGAGTGGTTGATGGTGCCGTTCTCGAAAAGCGGTGTGCAGCAATGCACCGGGAGTTCGAATCTCCCCCTCTCCGCCACAGCAATTGAACCAGGGGGCCCGCTCGGTGAGCGGGCCTCTTCGCTATTCGACCTGGACGGGCACGGGGCGGCCGGAAATGGCGCCGGAGGTAAGGATCCCGGCTGGAAATTGGTTGCATGGCGTGTACTACCCGTATACTGCCGAGCGGGGAGAGATGCGGGATGACTACGATAATAGAACCGGCCGACCCGGGAAGAGGCGTTACGCCGCCACTCCGGAACGAGGAGATCTTGAAGATGCCGCAGTGTTCGCGCTGCAAGCTGAGCTATATGCCCTCGAAGTCGACGAGTTCGCTGCGCCTCACCTACTGCAGCTTCCTCTGTGAACTTGGGGACCTCGGATTCAGCATGCAGGGCCTTGAGGGCATGGTGCGCAAGCCGCGCGACGAATCCGGCCCGGCGATTGAGCTTCCCGTGCCCGTGGTCGCGGTCTAAGCACACCCCCACAGTGCGGGCCCGGCGTTCGCCGCCGTGGGCCCATTGGGACCCTCCGTCGGCGGCTCGGAGCGCAGAGCGAGCGCGGCGACACAGCCGTTCGAGACCGGAGGTCACTCCAGCGCCAGACTCTTCGGCGCGAGCGTTCCACGCGCCGGGTGCTCTCTGTGGTAGCGTGGCAGCCAGGCCCATGGGGCGCGGAGGACGAGAGATGGCAGTGCGTGCCCGCCCGGCGATCCTGGCCGCGATCGTGGCCTTCCTGGTCGCCTTGCCGGCCTGCGGAGGCGACGACGGGACAGCTGCCCCGAACCTCTTCGACCCGGCGCGGGCTGACGAGATAGCCCACGCGGCGATGTTGACGGTCGATGACCTGCCCGGAAGCGGATGGAAGGTGGAGAGCGAGGACAAGTTCGACGACGAGAGCGCACCCCCGGCCGATACGACCGCCTGCCGGGCGATCGCGGCGCGGCGGGAAGCGATTCGCAAGAAGACGGACCCTTCACGGAGCGGCCGGGCGCAGCGAGAGATGGCCGCCGACCGGGGCGATATCTTCCCGGTTTCGGTTGAAGTGCAGGTGAACATCTTCGATTCGGCGGCGCCCGTGAGTGAGAGCCTGGCCGCGGCGAAGGGGTACCTGGGCGGCGCTGACTTCAAGGAGTGCTTCCAGGACCTGCTGGAGGCGAGCCTGAGCGAAGGGGTGGAGCTGGCCAGCCGGACCGTGACCTCCAGCTCAACGGTCCCCGGAGACGGCGCCGCCGTCGCGATCGACCTCGCGATCCGGGCCAAGGGGACCGAGGAAGTGCTCCGCCTGGAGACGTACATCTGGCGTTCGGCGAACGCGGGCCTAACGGTCACAATCACGGGGACGCCGGAAAGCGTAACGAAGGAGCTGACGGCGGCAGTACTGGCGAAAGTAGAGGAGCGGCTGAAGGCGCAGGAGACGAAGTAGTACGGAGGCCCCCACTCCAGCCCGCCCGGTTCTGGGACACAACGTCGAGCGGCGCTGTAGACGGACCGCGAACCGCCCGGCGTGACCGAGGTCAGCCGAAAAGGGTGGATCGGCTATCTCGGAGTTTCGGAAGGTCTATTCGCCGAGGTCCGGAATCTCCATCTCCAGCGCGTTTCCGGCGCGGTCGAAACCCCACGCCCGCCAGCGCCGCGCTTCTTCCACGACCCGCGAACCGTCCCAGGACCAGCGAGGCGCCGACTCCAGGCTGAACCTGACCGTCTCCGGTCCGTCGGCGACCAGCCGGGCGTGGGCGGCCTCGGCATCCAGGCAGATGCGGCCGATGTCGAAACCCATGGCCCCGGCCTGGCGATAGGGCGCCAGGTATCCGACGCCGGTTCGGAACAGCCGGTTCGCGCCGATGAAGTTCCCTCTGGTGACGTGAACGAGCGCCGCGGCGACCTGGATGAGGCCCTTGTAGAGGTCGCGGACATCGCCCACCTCCTCCTGCCAGATCTCCTCGAGCGTTTCGTGGCTGTCGAAGTACAGCCCAGCGTTGAACTGTTCACAGGCCCTGAGGAGGTTGGCGGGTACGGTGATGGTCTTCGTCGGCATCTCGCGGGGCATGGCCGAAGGGTAGCACCGGTGCGCGAAAGGCCGGGATGGCCGACACTGGGTGGAACCTTCGCGAAGGCAGGCGAACCAACCATGGCCGAGGTCACCGACCCAAACGCCGCTCCGATGCACCACGAAATCGTCGAAACGTTCGCCGGCATCCATGTCGTGATCGCGCTCCTGCTCGGTGTCGCGGCGACGGTTGCCGGGATCGTGCTTGGGCTCGTGCTCGTAAACGACTGATTGTCAGTATCCCCGATACAAAGGGCGATTTCGCCCCAACTTCACGTAAGAATCCGCGCATCAGCCAACTGACTTGTATGCTGGGCCGATGGAGAGAGCACAGGTCGCCCGGCCCGGCGCACGGCTTCTTCTCCGGGCTACCAAGTTCGATGGCACGGCACACTGGATTCAGCCCTTCCGGGTCGTTTCCGATGACGGCACGCTGCTGATCACTGAATACCGGGCTCGTACTCCCATTTACACGAGCCGGGGCGAGTTTCGTTCGCCGTACGACAGCAGAGTCTACTTCTGGCGTGATCGTTGGTTTAACGTTTTCCGGCTTTCGCGCCCGGGGTGTTCGCTGGCGCTCTGGTATTGCAACGTGACGACGCCGCCGACGCTGCAACACAGCCAGATTAATTATGTGGACCTCGATCTCGATGTCGCTGTCCGGCCCGATGGGTGCATCGAGTTGCTGGACCAGGACGAGTTCGACCTCCATCAGCGGAAGTACGGCTACCCCCAGGATGTCATCGAGGAAGCCGAGCGCGCCGCCGGCCAGGTGGCCGAACTCGCTCGCCGCGGCAGCTTCCCCTTCGACCTCCGGTAGTTCGCGCCCCAGCGCCCTCGCCAGACTTCAGACCCCGACGGGCTCCCTGGCCGGCTTCACGTTCACCGGGATCGCACTCTGCCACGCCATACCGCTGTACTTCTCCCAGTGCTTGTCCAGGTTCACGAGGCGGTTTGTCGGCGCCCCGATAGTCCGGACCAGGTGGTCACTTTCCGGAGCGCCGCCCCAGGCGTGAGACATCGAGATGACGCCGGTTGGGACATCGTCGGTGGCGGCCACCACCCCAAGAATAGAGGCGCGGTCGGAGGTGATCTCGATCAGGTCGCCGGCGGCGATCCCCATCTCTGCGACATCGACCGGGTTCATGTAGGCGTAGTTCGTCGTCCCAAGCTTCTCCCGAACTTCAGTGAGGTCCCGGCCGGAGGAGTTGTTCACCTCCCGCGTCCGGCGGCTGATCAGGCGGTGCGAAAATTCGGCCATGCCGGGGTAGGAACCGTCCGCCGTGAAGGCTTCGGCGCGGACTTCGAGCAGCTCGGCCAGCACTTCGGGGTGCCCGGCCTTCAGGCGGCCAACGGACTCGGCGGAGCGGCCCTGGACCTTCACATCGACCGGGAAGATCGCCCCGCCCGGGTGCTTCCGGACTTCGTCCAGGGGGATGCGCGAGCCGGCGGTGATCAGGTCGAGGTACTCGTCACTCGTCGGCTTGCGATCCGTGGGCATGGGCCCGCCAGCGAGGTTGATCGTCAGCCCGAGGCGCGTCGCCAGCCCCCAGAAGAGCTCCCACTCTTCGATCAGGTCGCCCTCGGCCTCCACAGCCGCGGCGGCGTACTGGGCGTAAGGCTCGGGGAACCATTGGTCCGGCAGGAGCGTCGCATCCGGCCGTTCGAGGCCCAGCTTGCCCGCGAAGACGTAGTCACAGATCCGCGCCGTCTGCGACATCTTGATGTCGACGGTGATGTTCAGTTCGAGGGCTTTCATCGCTTCGATCGTCTTCAGCTGGTCGGGCCAGGCGGCGACGGGGTTGCCGGCGATCGAGATGAGGGCCTTCACCTGGCCTTCGCCCGGCGTCAGGATCTCGTCCGCGGCCACGGTCGTCGGCATGTCGCCGTCCGGCATAAAGGCGCCGATATCGCGGAAGCGGCTGCGGGCGCCGCGCTGGGGCACCGCGCCGCCGCCCAGGGCCTGTGCGACGCGGGGAGCCAGGGGCGAGAGGGTGCCTGGATTCGGGACCGCTTCGCCTTCGCGCAGGTAGCGGCCGCAAAGCGTGTTGAGCGTCAGGACAAGCTGCTCAGACAGGTTCGAGCGTGGCGCCATCGAAGGGCCCGTGCCCGAGGTAGCCGATCCGCGCTTGCCTACGGCGAACATCCGCGCGGCCTGGATGACGTGTTGCGCGGGCACACCGGCGCGCTCCTCGACGTACTCCGGGGTGAACTCCTTCACCGTCTCGCGCAGTTCCTCGACGCCTTCGACGTAGGCCTGGACGAAGTCACCGTCGTACAGCCCCTCTTCGAGGATGACGTGGATGATCCCCGCGAGAAGCGTCGGGTCTTCGCCCGGCTTCACCTGGAGGTGGAGGTCGGCGCGCTTCGCCACATCCGATTTGCGCGGGTCGATGACGATCAGCTTCATGCCGCGCTTCTTCGCGTCGGCCAGACGCTTCCACGGGTTGTAGGCGGGGAAGCGGATGCCCGCGAACATCGAAACCACAGGATTACAGCCGATCATCATGTGGACATCGGAGCTATCGAAGCTCTGGTCGCCCGCGCCCCACATGCCGTGGCGCATCATCGCGATCGCCTTGCCCGGCTGGTCGATGCTCGCGCTATTGAACATGTTCCGCGAGCCGATCGCCTGGTGGAATCCCTTGGCGATCGCCAGGAGCCCGCCGTAGAGGTAGGCGTACGTCCCGTTGTAGCTGGCGACAGCGTGCGGGCCGTCGCGCTCGATGATCAGCTTCAGCTTCGCCGCGATCTCGTCCATCGCCTGCTCGCTGCCGATCGGCGCGTACGAACCATCGGGCTGGCGCTTCAGGGCGGTGCGGAGACGGTCCGGGTGGTTGTGTTGCTCCGGCAGATTGCGGCCCTTGATGCAGGTGTATCCCCCGAAGATCGGGTTGTCCTTGTCGCCGCGGACAGCGACCACGCGGTTCAAGGCGGTATCGACATCGACATCCACGGCGCAGAACGCGTGACACATCCGGCAGAACGACTTCTTTGTTTCGATAGACATGGGCCCTGTCCTCCGCGGCCAGAACTGGCCAGGCGGCCAGATTGTAGCAGAGCCAACCAGCAGCGGCAGCGGCAGCGAGTGGGACTCAGCCTCTCACGCCTCGATGACGCCCGCGGACTTCCCCGGAGGGAGCGCCGTACTTCTACAACCGCCCCGTTACCTCTACCCTGACTGACTATGGTTGACGCCAGGGGTATTCACGCTCATCTCGAAGGTCTGGTGAACCAGGCCGTCCGCGCCGCGATCGCATCCGGGGACCTCCCCGATGTCGCTGTCCCCGCGGGGTCCGTGGAGCGCCCCAAGGACGCTGCCCGTGGCGACTTCGCGAGCACCCTCCCTTTGCGCCTCGCCCGGACGGCGATGAAACCGCCGCTCCAGATAGCTCAGGCGCTCGCGCGACACCTGCCGGCCGATCCGACGATCGACCCACCAGAGGTCGCTCCGCCCGGCTTCTTGAACATCCGCCTCTCCGACGGCTTCCTCCAGCGACAGGTCGAGGCGACGATCACACTGGGCGAAAGCTACGCCGACCTCACCCTCGGCGCCGGCAAGAAGGCCCAGGTCGAGTTCGTCTCGGCGAACCCGACAGGCCCACTGCACGTCGGCAACGGCCGTGGCGCGGCGATCGGCGACGCGCTCGCTTCCGTCCTCGGGGCCGCCGGGTACGAGGTGCAGCGCGAGTATTACGTCAACGACGCGGGCACCCAGACCGACACCTTCGGGGACACGCTTTACGCGCGATACCAGCAGATCTTCGGCCGCGACGTCTCGATACCGGTGGACGGCTACCCGGGCGAGTACATGGCCGAACTCGCGCAGGAGATCCGCGCGGAGGCCGGGGAGTCGTTCCTCCGGCCCGCCGGCGAACCTGCGCCGAAAGACCTGAACGCCCTCGGCATCGAACTGATGGTGCGGAAGATCCGCCAGAGCCTGGAAGGGTTCGGCGTCCGTTTCGACCGCTGGTACGGAGAAAAGTCGCTCTACGACCCTGAAGGCTCGTACGACGCGGCGATGGGCATCCTTCGCGAGCACGGCCAGCTCGTGGAGCGCGAGGGCGCGCTCTGGTTCACCTCCAGTGAACTCGGAGAGGACAAGGACAACGTCGTCGTCCGCACGGATGGCCGCCCGACCTATTACGCCAGCGACATCGCCTACCACTACGACAAGTTCATCCGCCGCGGCTTCGACCTCGTCATCGATGTGTGGGGCGCGGACCACCACGGCCACGTCTCCCGCCTGAAGACGGCGGCGAAGGCGGTCGGCGCGCAGCCCGAGGCGCTCCAGATCCTCCTCTACCAGCTGGTGACGCTGAAGCGAGCGGGCGAGGTCGTCCGCCTCTCGAAGCGCGGCGGCGAGATCATCACGCTCGATGAACTGGTCGAGGAGGTCGGCAAAGACGCCGCCCGCTTCTTCTTCCTCCTTCGCTCCCCCGGCGCCCAGATGGAGTTCGACCTCGACCTCGCGAAGAAGCAGTCGAGCGACAACCCCGTGTTTTATGTGCAGTACGCCCACGCCCGCCTGGCCGGCATCATCCAGCGCGGGGCGGCGCAGGGCCTCACGCCCGAGGGCGGCGATGTCTCGCTCCTCACGCATCCACACGAACTCGCTCTCGTCCGCGAAATGATGCGTCTGACCGACGTGATCGAACAGGTCGCGACCACCTACGAGCCCCAGTTCCTCCCCCACTACGCGATGGAGCTGGCGAACGCCTTCCACATGTTCAACGACGCCTTCAAGCAGCAGAACGACCCCTCGCTGAAGGTGATCACCGAGAACGAAGCGCTCTCCCGCGCTCGTCTGCGGCGCGTCCTCGCCGCGAAGATCGCGCTTGCGCGGGTCCTCGGGCTCATGGGAATGTCGGCGCCGGACCGCATGTAGGGCACGGGCGTGGCGGCCCGGTGACGCCGCGCGGCAGCCCGGGCGTGACGATATACCCATGGGCGGCGCAACCGAAGACGACGACTCCGGCCGGCCCCATTCGCCAGGCCCGGAGCGCGACGAGGGCGCAGGTGACGGCGTCGAGTTCGTCTTCCAGCGCCTTGAGTTCGCGGCCCCGCGCCTCCGTGGCGTCCGGGGCGAGGACGCGCGCGAGGTGGGGCCCGCCATCGAGCCGCTGGCGCTCCGCCTCGCCCGCGAGCAACAGCTGGTAGGCCCGGAGCTGCTCGCGCCTGCCGGTAACGGGACCCTTCTTGTAGCGAAGAATGTGGTCCAGCCCGAAGAGCGCGATGTGGGCGGCGTGCGGATACATCTCGAAGGCGAATCTGCCACCACCTCCAGGGCGCATCTGATGCGGGTCGAGTTCGAAGCCGTGCCGCCGCAACTCAGCCGCGAGCAGGGGGCCGGCGAGCCCGTTCATCTTCGTCAGGAACGCTTCCGACGCGAAGTAGGCGCCGGCGTGATACCGCCCGAAGACGCGGCCGAGCGAGCGTTCGGCGTAGCGGCCATGCTCGACGACGAGCGGCGCGTCGATGGCCGCGACCACGTCCGGGCCCAGGCCGACCAACTCGTTCGCCAACAAACCCGGCGCCACGACCTCGGAGCGCAGCGAGACGACACGCGCGTCTCCCGTCCCCGCTTCGACGATACAGATGCCCGACGGGCGATGGTCCGTCCACGCCAGATCCAGCCCAACAATCGCCACCACCTCGCCAGCCTAAGCCAGGCCGGAGGTAGTCGCGCCCCTCAGCGGGCGCGGGTGGTTCGAACCAACCCCGGCCGGGGGCGACACAGCGCCCGACGTCGCGCTCTCTTCCAGCGCCCGGCCATGGCACGATAGGCCGCGAAGGAGCGCTCATGGCCGAGGTCATCGATCCGATTCGCAACCGCCGGGCGCGCCGCGCTTTCGACCCACGGCCCGTGCCCCAGGACGTGCGCGAAGCGCTCTGGACGGCGGTCTCGCTCGCTCCCAGCCACGGCAACAACCAGCCAACGCGCATCGTCACCGCCGTCTCGGAGGCGGCGCGGGCGGCCCTGACCGCCGCCCTCAGTTCGGGCAACCGGCATTGGGCGAGCGCGGCGCCGCTTCTCGCCGCCGTCTGTTCGATCCCTGGGCACGACCTCGTCCAGGAGAACAGCGATGGCTCGACGCGGGAGCTGTGGGCGTTTCACGGCGGCATCGCTGTTGGCAACCTTCTCGCCCAGGCGACGGCGATGGGCCTTACCGCTCATCCGATGGCCGGCTTCGACGAGCCAGCGGTGCGCGGCGCGCTCGGCGTCCCCGGCGGTGTCCGCGTGCTGACGGTCGTCGCTATCGGCTACCCCGGGAAGGTCGAGAGCCTCGTAGCCGACCTCCGGAAGCGCGAGACCGCGCCCCAGCGCCGCCTGCCGATCGACCACGTCGCCGCCGACGACCGCTGGCGGCCCGAACAGTCGCTAAGCATGAAGGAGTACCGTGACCGCACCGCACCGCGTTGAACAGCTTCCCACGGGCGCCTCTGGCGCGACCGCCGTCGATGTCGCACGGCGCTGTGCGGCCGCCGCCGAGGTTCTTATTCGAGAGCACTTTGGGCGCACCCACATCCAGTTCAAAGGCCACCGCGATGTCGTGACGGAGGCCGACGTCGCCGTCGAGCGCGCCGTCCTCGCGATCCTGGCCGAGGAGTTCCCGGACCACGCCATCCTCTCGGAGGAGACGGCGAGCGACGGCTGGTCTGATGGCTGGATGTGGGTCTGCGATCCGATCGACGGCACGCGGAATTTCGCCCAGGGCCTTCCCCACTTCGCCTTCAGCCTCGCCCACTGCCATGGCGGCCAGCCGGTCCTCGGGCTCACGACCCAACCGCTCCTCGGCTGGGAGTTCCTGGCGGCGCGCGGCCAGGGGCTGACCCTGAACGGCAAACCGGCGGCCGTCAGCCAGCGGACCGCCCTGCGGGAGAGCGTCGTCGCCCTCGACCTCGCGTTCGATTCGGCGGTCGGCGCCAGCCAGCTCGACCTTGCCCGGG